>JABSPN010000207.1 GCA_013214425.1 Flavobacteriaceae bacterium
TTCTTGTTGGTTTTGTAGCACCACCATCACATCAAATAATACCGATCTTGAAGTGTCTCTTTTTAGTTTGAGCTTCTCTACCAGTGAATCAAATGGATAATCCTGATTGGTGTAAGCTTCTAGTAAGGTCTCTTTCTGGATTTTCACTAGTTCTTTGAAGCTGTTCTCCCCCGCAAAGTCAGTTCTAATGGTCAGTGTGTTTAGATACAATCCTACTTGATCTTCTAAGGATTCATGTGAGCGACCTGCAATCGGCGTTCCGATAATTATATCACTCTGATTGGTATATCTGTATAATAATCCATTGACTCCTGCCAAGAGTGTCATATACAAGGTTGCGCCTTGTGTTTTGCTAAAATCGTTTAGCTTTTTGCTTAATTCTTTTCCTAAACTATAGTGCTCTGTGTTTCCATTGTAGGTCTTTACAAGTGGTCGTCGTTTGTAACTTGGAAGTTCTAATACAGGAAGTTTTCCACTAAATTTGTCTAACCAATATGCTTCTTGTTGTTCAATGGATGCTTGTTGATCCTTACTTTGAGTCCATATTGCATAATCTTGGTATTGGATAGGTAATTCAGGAAGACTTACTCTTTCTTTTTTGATTAGATGCTTGTAGACCTCCATCAGTTCTTTGGTTAGCACTTCCATTGACCAGCCATCGCCTATAATATGGTGGATGGCAAATAATAGGTAGTTCTCATCCTCTGATATTTGAAGGAGCTTTGCACTTAGTAGTGGGGCTTTACTTAAATTAAACTCTTCTTGATAGAAAAATGCTATTTTACTATCTACTTGCTCTTGACCTATTTTTTCATTGCTAACTGTAAAGTTTAACTGTTCATACGGAAGTATCTTTTGGTAGACTTCCCCGTCTTTTTCTACAAAATAAGTTCGTAAACTATCGTGTCTATCTATCAAATAGCGGAAGGACGATGCCAATGCCTCAGTATCTAAACTTCCTTCCATCTTTAAAACTCCTGGAATGTTGTAGGCTTGTCCGCCTCCTTCAAATTGGCTTAACACCCAAAGCCTACGTTGTGACGAGGTTAAAGAATATAACTCTTGAACTGGAGCCTTAGGAATGGATTTGTAAGTGGTGGAAGTAATTTCTTTGCTAAGTCCTTTGATTGTTGGGGAAATAAAAACTTGTTTTACTGTAAGACTGCTTTGCAGTTCTTTATTTATTTTATTAATTAATTGGGTCACTTTTAAACTATGTCCGCCTAGTTCAAAAAAGTTATTTGTGATTCCAACTTTCTCTACACCTAGAATCTCTTCCCATATCTCCGCAAGTTTTCTTTCTATTTCATTACTTGGAGCAATATATTCTCTTTCTACCAAGTCTTCTATAAAGAGTTTTGGTAGTGATTTTCTATCAATCTTTCCATTAGAAGTTAGCGGTAATGATTCCAATTCCATAAAGTACTGTGGAATCATATATTCTGGAAGATAGGAACGGAGAGATTCTTTTAAATTTGTTGAATCAATCGGACTTTCTGTTACTAAATAAGCAACCAAATATTTGTCTTGCCCTTGCTCTTGAACTTCTATTACATTAGAAAGCACTCCTTTTTGTGCATTCAATGCATATTCAATTTCTCCAAGTTCTATTCGATAACCTCTTAATTTTACTTGAGTGTCTTTTCTTCCTAAAAATTCTAAATTTCCATCTGGTAACCAACGCGCTAAATCACCTGTTTTGTATAATCGTTCGCCCGCTCTAAAAGGATGTGTAATGAACTTCTCGGCGGTGAGCTCTGGTTGATTTAAATAGCCTCTTGATAATCCAGCACCCGATATACACAACTCTCCAATCACTCCTTTGGGCTGCAAATTATTGCTGTATGAATCTAAAATATAAGCCTGACAATTATTTAGTGGTGTTCCAATCGGAATATAAGGCGTTTTGATGGCCTTTAGACTATCAACTTTAAGGTTTGTTGCACAAATAGTACTTTCTGTAGGACCATAAGCATTGATAATCTCAACATTATTTTTATGATACCATTCAATTACTGCTGGTTGAATTCCTTCAACTCCAATTAATATCTTTTTCAAGTGAACATTATCATAAGTAGCCAATTGATTGGATACTTCTTTCAAGTGCATTGGGTGAATGTAAGAGTGTGAGATTTTGTTCTGGTATAGAAAATCTGCATACTCATTTGGATTATAAACAATTTCTTCATTTGGAATAAACAGGGTACTTCCAGAAGTTATAGAACCCATAATCTCAAATACAGAGACATCAAAAATAGTCTTACATGTAAGTGAGGTATTTGATTTTTCAAGTTGATAATCGTCTAAGAAGTTCACTAAACTCTTATGCTCAATCATTACACCTTTTGGTTGACCTGTAGAACCCGAAGTATAAATGACATAAGCCAATTGATTAGATGTAATTTCACTTTCTAATACTTCCGAATTCTTATCCGATGATTGAAAATTTTCTAAGAAATTTTCATCAATAACAATTTCGCAATTACTATCTTCTTTGATATATTCAATTCGTTTATTTGGAAATAACGGATCAATTGAAACATAGGCGCATCCTGTCTTGAGTACTGCAAGCATACTAATCACAATCCATTCACTTCGGTCTAGTAAAATTCCAATTACGTTTTCCTTTTCAACTGTTCCTTGAGATAAGATGAAATTAGCTAGTTCATTGGAGCATTCATCTAATTCTCTATAAGTAGTTTTTCGATTTTCATATACTACAGCTATGGTATCAGGATTCTTCGTAATCTGAACCTTGAATAAATCAATAATGGTCTTATTTCTTATTGGTTCTGCTGTATTATTAAAATCTATTAAGAGCTCTTTTTCTTGTTCTTGACTCATACACGGAATCTGCTTATAAGAAACTTTTGGCGTTGTCACCATTGCTTCTAAAATCTCAAAGTAAGCATCGAGCATTTGCCACATGACATCTTCTGAATATATATCACTGTTGTATTCCCATTCTACAATAATAGTTCTATCGGTTTCCTGTATACCTTCTAGCATCGCCTGCTCGTATGGCGTAACTACCACAACATTAATATCAAACTTAGCGGATAAATTATGTGAATCTAAAATTTCAAGATCCATATCTGGTAAGAATAAGTTCCTTGAAGGTGTGTTCATGAAACTAAAGATGTATTGGAATAACGGCATTAACCCTAAACTTCTCTTTGGAGAAACATGCTCGACTACTTTTCCAAATGGCGTATCTTCATAAGTATAGGCCTCAAAGCATGTTTCTTTTACTTTTTCTAGAGCATCCACAAAAGTATCTGAATCTTCCAGTTGTGTTCTTAAGGTAATGGTATTGATTACCATTCCTAATATATTCTCGATGGAGGTCAATCGTCTATTAGCTACAGCAGTTCCAACGCAAATGTCTTTTTCGTTACTGAATCGACTTAAGGTTAGTTTAAAGGCTGTCATCATAGTAATAAACAATGTAGAACCATTGGCTACGCTATAATTACGTATTTTATCAGATAAGTCAGCATCTATCGTTTTGATTAATAGTTTTCCATTACCAGTGATTAATTTTGGTCTTTTTGCTTTTTGAGGCAACTGTAATACAGGAATGTGACCTTCTAACTTTTGCTTCCAAAATGTCATGTGCTCTGCCAACTTTTGATCATCAAAAAATGCTTTCTGCCAATAAGAAAAATCTTTAAACTGTAATTTAGGAATTGTCACTTGATAATTTTCATCCTCCATTAATTCAGTATAAATATTAATATATTCTCTCAACAAAATTCCTTGTGTCCAACCATCATGAATTAAGTGATGTTCACACAACACTAATACTTGATCTTCTTTAGATTTTTTTAGAATGCTAATACGTAACAATGGTCCTTTTTCTAAATCAAAAAATGTGTTTCCTTCTTCAAAAATGAATTTCTTTAATGCTTTATCTTGTTCTTCTGGAGATAAATGCTCTAACGAGATGAGAGGAACTTGGAATTCAAATGGGTCTAAAATTTTCTGATAAGGAATACCATCAATTACAGGAAAAACAGTTCTTAAAACTTCATGCTTTTCTGTTAATAGTGTAAATGCTTTTCGGATGCGATGAATATTCAACTTTCCAGTCATTTTAATAGCTCTTGGAACGTAGTATGACTTGTTCTCTTGATTAAGCTGATCCAAGAACCACAATCGCTCTTGCGGATAGGATAATGGATATAACTCTTGTTCGGGAGCCTTTTCTAATTGGAATATCTTAGAAACTTCTTTTGATTCTATTACTTTAACAATCTCATGTATTGTAGGGGCTTCATAAAATTCTTTAAGTGAAATATCTTGATTTTTAACCTCTCTTATAATCCCAATAAATTGGTTCGCAAGAAGTGAATGTCCTCCTAATTCGAAAAAACTTGTATGGATACCAACTTTACTAATATTTAAAAGCTCTTTCCAAATACCTGCTATATCCTGTTCTATACTTGTTGAAGGAAGAATAATTGCCTTGTTTATGGAAGAATTTTTAGGTAACGGTAGACTTTTAACATCTACTTTTCCACTGGTGTTGAGTGGTAATGCATCAAGAACTACGATATGATTTGGAATCATATAGGAAGGTAATCTCTTCTTGATTTCGTTTAATAAATAATCATTATCTAGTTCAATATTACTTGACACATAAGCTATAAGTGATGGCAAATCTTGTAATTCTTTTATTATAACATGACAATTCTGAATTGCGGTATCAATAGATTTGATTGTTTGTTCGATTTCACTAGCTTCAATTCGATATCCTCTAAAGCTTAGCTGTGTATCTTTTCTGCCATAAAAAAGAAGTTCGCCTTGTTTGTTCCATTGGCCTAAATCACCAGTTTTATATACACGTTCACCATCAATTTCAATAAATAATGATTTTGTTAATGCTTCATTATTTATATAGCTATTAGCTAATCCTTCCCCACCCAAAACGATTTCACCAACTGTTCCTTTTGGCAATAATTGCTTATTTTTTACAACAAATACGTTTCTATTAGAAATTGGCTTACCAATAGGAATTATATCATCTTCTTCTGTAACTTTATGGTAAGTAGCACAGACTGTACTTTCAGTCGGGCCATACGTGTTATATATATTAACAGTACCTAATAAGTTCTGTACTTGCTCTTTTTTTAGAATATCACCACCACTAATGATTGACTTAAGAGACAGATTATAATTTGAATAATTATCGTTTAGATATTGAACTACAAAAGGATTCGTACTTAAAAGAGTTACATTATTTATACTACATTCTTGAAGTAACCTATGAAAGTCTTTTGGGTTTTCAGAAATAACTAATGTTCCTCCAACACTTAATATTGGAAAAACTTCTTCAATAGAAGTATCAAATACAAAAGATGATTGTTGTATAACAGTATCTCTGGCATTTAATTTAAAATATTCAGAAAATGTAATCGCATAATCGATCAATGATTCGTGCTTAATCGATACTCCTTTAGGTTTTCCTGTCGAACCTGAAGTGTAAATGATATAAGCTTCGTCTTCAGGTAGAATTTCAACCTCTTTAAAATCTTGTAATGATTTATTTTCAAAAATATTTTGAATCAATTCTTGATCACATGAATATTCCATAGTGTTATCATCAGTAAGTAAAAGTTTAATTTCACTATCTTCAATAATAAACTGTTTCCTCTCCTCTGGGAAAGTTTTATCTAAAGGAACATATGTACATCCAGACTTTAACACTCCTAGTATAACAGGAATCATATTTATAGATCTGTCTAATAAAACCCCAACTCGATCTCCTTTTCTTATTCCTTGGGTTCGGAGATAATTTAAAATAGTGGTAATTTTCTTATTTGCTTCATCATAACTTAATTTCTTATCTTGATAAACTAAGG
>JABSPN010000208.1:0-3925 GCA_013214425.1 Flavobacteriaceae bacterium
AGGAGCATCACCAAGAAACCAGGGATTCTTTGATGATTACCTATCCTTATATGAACTAAATAATGGTGATTGGCAAATCAATCCTGATGCCATTAACCCAAATGAAGACAGGTTTTGGACTTTTGCCAGTGAAGTATCACAATACAGTCCCTATGGAGCAGAATTAGAAAACAGAGATGCTTTAAATCGTTACTCTGCTGCACAATATAGTTATAATTATACCCTACCAACATCAGTAGCCTCTAACTCTCGTTATAGAGAAATTGGGTTTGATGGCTTTGAAGATTATACCTATGCTGCTGCTCCAGAAACAGTAACCAGCGATACTTTTGACCCAAATAGTCCAATCAATCAGCATTTTAGCTTCTTAGATGAGATTGCTGATAATGGAAACTTTAACAGAACGGCTATACGTTCTCATACTGGGCGATTTAGTGTGGCGGTTAATGCTCCGGGACAAAAATTAGTACTCGAACGAAACATTTTAGATGTCGATAAACCTCCACGGGATACATGTATTACCAATGATGTTCCGATTTGTAATGATGCAGACATTGAAATTGAAATATGTAATCAATCATTAGAAAGTTTAATCGTTCCGATAACCATATTAGGAACACTTAACTACGGTTCTGATGGACCAGCAACTGTTGACCCTATTACTATCGTTGATCAAACTCCAAGTATTGGAAACCCAGTAGGGAATCAATTTGCTAATGCAAATGTAAGTTTCAATAATACTGGTGATGCTTTCATTATAAATCTAAATGAAGCTCCATGCCAATTTGGGTCAGGACAAAAAACATTTGCTTTTGAATACCAACTAGAAGATTCGAATGGTGATACAGCTACTTGTATTGTACTAGTAACGGTAAGATCAGACGGGACAGATTGTTCGACTTGTAATGCTCCAAGCTCAGGTCAACTAGATTGTAATTGTAACTAACCCTTAAAAAGTAAAAGACATGAAAACACAAATGAAACTTATTATTGTATTGATTCTGAGCTTTACCTTTTTAACGGGTTATAGTCAGGATGACGCTTCAAGCTTTAAACCAATTCCAGGTGAAACCTATATTATCAGTGGATGGGTAAGTGAAAATCACACTGAACCACAAATGAACTTCTCTAGTTATATAGAGGTAACTTTTAAAGATGCTGCTGGTGTCGATATCCCATTACAAGGGAATTTTAACTTCTCTCCCTCTGGAGATATTATAGATAATTGGCAATTAATCAAAGGAGAATTTACCATTCCTGAAAATGCCGGAAGCATTTCCATTGGTTTAGTTAATGCTTCAACCTTTGATTCTGGCGGACAAGGTGGATTAGACAACGGGCCGGTAGCCTTTTTTGATGACATTCGCTTGTATCCTTTCAACGGAAACTTAAAAAGCTTTGTATATGATCCAATCAATCAGCGATTAATTGCTGAATTAGACGAAAACAACTACGCTACTTTCTATGATTATGACGATGAAGGAGGTTTAGTTCGTGTTAAAAAAGAAACCGAAGACGGCGTGTATACCATTCAGGAGACACGTTCAGGAAACTCTAAGTTAAACGCAGATAACAATGATTAATATGAAAAAGTATAGCACCATAATCCTCTTGTTATTTGTAGGCTTCAGCCTCACAGCTCAAGATCAGGAAAAATTCAAAGAGATTCTTACAAAAACCAAAGCGGTTTATAAGAACAAACAAGCTTTTGAATTTGACATGAACTATACACTGTATAAAGCCAGTGATTTAAATAAGGCTCAGGAATCCTATTCAGGAGTATATGCAAAAAAAGGAGACAATACCTACAGTAAAATTGGAGCCGTAGAATACCTACAATCCAATAGTGAATTTGTTCAGGTGAATCATGAAGAAAAAGCCATGTTATACACTAAGAATTCTGAATATGCGGCTATGCAAGATCCTTTAAATTTGGATAGTTTCTTTGATTTCTTCGGAAAGGTTAGTGTAAAAGAAACAGCTACAGGGTGGACTTGTGAGCTTTCAGAATTAAAAGGAGTTTCGCAATTGCCTTTTGCAAAAATGGAAATCACAATTGACAAAAATTATCAAATAAGAAAACAATGCTTATACCTGGTACAAGCCATGGAGTTTATCGACAAGGGAAAAGAGGTGTTAGAACCTGCTATTTTGGAAATTAAATTTTCAGGATTAAAAGCATTTTCATCAGAAGCGCAATTAAAACTTCAGGAGTACATCCAAAAATCTGGAGCTTCTGTAAAACCAACAGGAAAATATAAAAATTACGAACTAGTTCAAGTATAAAATATAGCTAACAACATGATAAAGACAACACATAACATCGTAAGAAATTGGCTTAAGCCATGTGCTTTAGCTATGCTTTTTCTTATCTCAGCCATAAGTTGGGGACAAGTAGAAGAAGTACAACAATATACGGGACCAATAGCGATTAACGAAGAGGTTCGTTACGAAAATCTGAATTACTTCGATCCAGGTTATGACGCTGTTAATCCGCAAGTATTCACTTTTATTCAGATAAAAGACCACAGTACTTTAGGAACGCAGTTAAAGTATACGATTACCTTTGACGCCTATCCTTTAATTCCAAACTCTAGTGGTGTATTTGTAGATGAATCTACCACACCAATTACTAAAACACTGGAAATTGAACACAATCCTTTTACGGGATTAAGCTATGTAGATTTAGCTCGATTCCAAATCACGAATCGTTACGGATTACGTCTGGTAATTACTGATATTGTAAACGAAGATAATGGCTCAACCTCTCAAATAACACATCCCGATGTAGAATTGTTTATGGGGTTCTCTGCAGATAGCGTACAGAAAGAATTTTTAGGTACTGCACCAACAATAGTATATCCACCTAACAACACGGATCCATTTGAATTACGCATTGAGTGGTCTGAAATTGCAGGAGCAGAATACTATGAATTAGAATGGTCGTGGCACGACAATTATTCGGAAACTTTTGGAACTGATTTATTAGCTGGAGCGATTCCGCTAACTAAACGTGATTTTGAATTGCAACATACCAGAGTACAGACTGAAGAGAGTGAATATTCTATCCCGCTTATCTATGATTCGGGTTATTTAGTCTATCGTGTTCGTGGTGTAGGAAGTTTTGTTGCTGATCCAAATAAACGTCTCCACGGAGATTGGAGTATTGATGCAACCGGTTTTCAATTTATTGGTCAATGGACTGGGCATTACTATGAAACTGAGGCTCATGAAACTAATAAAAATTGGCAATTTCAAGCGAGTTATGCAGAAGAAGGTAAGAAAAAAGAAGTCGTGAGTTACTTCGACGGGAGTTTACGTAACAGACAAACTGTTACTAGAATTAACAGTGACGACAATGCTATTGTTGGAGAAGTCAAATATGATTTACAAGGACGTCCAGCAATCGAAGTACTGCCTGTACCTTCTGGAAGTAATCAAATACGTTATTATACCGATTTCAACAAATCAAATTTAGAACCAACCAGAATATACAACCACAACGATTTCGACTGGGAATTAAGTAATGATGATTGTGAAATTCAGGTTGGTGGAATGGCGAATAATACTGGGGAAGGTGCCAGTCATTACTACGGACCATTTGCCGCTAGTAATCCAGATAGACCTTTTCAGGATTATGTACCGGATGCAGAATTATATCCATTCTCTCAAGTAGAATATACACCTGACAACACCGGAAGAATCAGAAGAAAAGGTGGTGTAGGTCCAACACACCAATTGGCGACAGGAAAAGAGATGAAATACTTTTACCTGACTCCTACTCAGGAAGAGTTGAATCGTTTATTCGGATATCGTGTCGGTAATGCCAGTCATTACAAGAAAAACATGGTGATCGATCCAAACGGACAAGTAAGTGTTAGTTATATCGATCCACAAGGGAGAACTATCGCTACCGCTTTAGCTG
>JABSPN010000208.1:3935-5860 GCA_013214425.1 Flavobacteriaceae bacterium
CCTAACAGTTTAGAAGAATTAGACGGGATTGCAGCAATCCCTGATGTAATAACAGATTTATTAAACAAACAAAATCTGGGAGATGCAGACACCTTTATTGATAGTAACGAACGTTACAGTTCTGGAGCTTTTGGAAACATTGATGATGGCTTACGCTTAAGTAGAGAAATTGGTGTAGTAAATAACGGATTAAGCTATAATTTTATTTACGATGCGGTTAACCCTGGATTTGATATAGAGTGTAATGGAGAAACACAAACCTATCCTTTCAAATATGATTTAACGCTAAGCGTTACAGACGATTGTGGAAATGAAGTCATTTATGACGAAGTAAACAATCAACCCCATCAAGTAGAGAATGAATTAGTGACAAACTTAGCCCTTGAAGATGGTGAAGACCTTAATGTTGGAAATTATACTGTATATAAAGATTTACGAATTAATGAGTCGGCTTTAAATGATTATGCCAACCAATATGTTGCCAGTCTTCAGGATGATACCAATGCCTGTTATGTTGCGCCTTTTGTATTGAATTTACCGGATACTTGTAATATCGATTGTGATACCTGTGTTCAGGAGTTAGGCAGTAAAATTCCTTACATCAGACAAAATCTGGAATTGTATTATTCAGAACCTGGAGCATTTGCTACTATTACTGAAGATAGTGAAGGCAATATTACTGTAGACAACTACAATGGAGATAATAATATCATTGAAGTGAATTCTTTTGCCAATGGTTATGCCACTGAATGGGAATTGACTTTACAAGCTTGTAAAGCTGAATGTGAATTACAAGATTTATCAGGATGTGAGATTTTTGAAGCCCTCCTTATGGCCGATGTAAGTCCAGAGGGACAATACGGAAATGCTGATATCACTTTTAACAATCAGGTTGTTGACCCATTAAGTGTCTTTAATGATGCGATAACTGATCCACAAGGAAACTCCTTACGTTTTGGAGATACTGATTATGCTGATAACGACTGGAGACATCCCGTCACACCTTATACTAACGATGACGGTTCTGAAGCTCGAATTATTGTAGTAAAAACATCTGATAACAATAATGGAGATGACGACGATGACACGTATCAACCTGCCAAATTAGATGATGCTCAAGTACTTTCAGGAGTAACACCAGATGGCGCACCATACTTATACATCTTACCACAAGATCTTTTAGAAGTAGAAGATTTCTTTGATGCATGGGAAGGAGAATGGGCACGTGCTTTATTACCTTATCACCCAGAATATCATTATTACGAATATGCTCTTGAAGTATGTGGGTATACTAGCGAGTTAACTAATCTTATTTTTGAAGAAGGAGGAGCTACTGTAACACAAACGCTAGACTCTTATGCTTATAATGACTACTTAGACTTAGTTGAAACCTTCGCTCATGCCCAACAAGCTCAATTGTTAGGTACGAATGAGAATATTATGAATTTCGATCCATACTTTGATTACAGTCTTTCATTAAACCCTGCTAATACCAACACACATCTTGCTATCATGCAAGAGGCTATCAATACCAATTATGAAGGTAGTGGTAAAACCATGTTGGAAGTAGCCTATGAAACCGCTATATGTGATGGGATTTCAACCTGTAACATTCCAGCCAACTTAACGTTTAATAATCTTTCAGGATTAGGAACGGTACAAAAAGATCGTCTATGGGAAACCTATAAAGACTACTATATTGGTTTAAAACAAAAAATTCAATATGTATTCTTAAACCAATATGCCATCACTAAAGGGTATTATAATGGTTGTCTATTAGGGCAAGATGAAAATGGTGAAAATGGCCTTGACCTCAGGCTTCCCGCTAGTGTCATGAACACAAATACGTTAGCCAATTATTCACAGGCTGGTAGTATTTCTTTGAGTTCATTTGTGCCACAAATATGTGATGAAAATGGTGGGCT
>JABSPN010000209.1 GCA_013214425.1 Flavobacteriaceae bacterium
GGACACTAATCCGCCTGTCATTATCAAACCTATTGACTATTCCCGCATATTCAAACCGTTTATCACTACCTGCTCCAGCTGCCAAACGTCCAAACGTCCCTTTGTTATTTTCTTCTTTAATAGTCAAATTAATGGTTTTATTTTCCTGATCTCCTTCTTCACCCGTAAAGGCTTCTGATTTACTTTTGGTATCGGTAATTTGGACTTTTTCAATAATATCTTTAGTTAGGTTTCTTGTAGTAATGGTTGGATCATCTCCAAAGAAAGGTTTACCGTTGACCAAAATTTTACTCACTTCTTTTCCGTTGACTTTGATTTTACCTTCTTCATCTACTTCAACACCCGGTAATTCTTTAAGTAAATCTTCAACTGTAGCGTCTTTCTTTGTTTTGAATGATTTGACATTAAACTCTAAGGTGTCTTTTTTAATTGTTATAGGCGCTACGGCTCTAACTATAACCTCATCAAGCTGATTAGCACTTTCTGCCAAACCTATATTCCCAAGTTCCAATTCTGGGGTTTCCTGAGCATTAATTTTTTTAGAATAATTACCAAACCCTACATACGAAATAAATAACTCAACATTAGTGTCAAACAATTTCTCCTGAAGGGAAAACTTTCCGTTTTTATCTGTAATAGTATAGGTGACTAATGAACTGTCTTTTTGCTTCTGAAGAAACACTGTCGCTGACTCTAAAGGTGTTTGGTCTTCCTGAGCTACTATAGTTCCTGAAACTTTAAACTGAACTGATTGTGAGTATCCAATTAATGAGAACAGAAAAATGAATAATAATATGGTTTTCTTCATTTGTTAGTCAATATTTCTTTAGTTAAAGATCTATTTTGATTGAGTTTGTTTGTGTTAACTTTTTTAGTTAACGAAAATAGTCTTATCCTAGTATGTTTTTCTTAAATTTTATATAAATCGAATTCGACAATTGTTAAAGAGCAACTGTATGGTGATAAGTTCACAAAACAAGGATTTGTTACCCACGGCTCAATAACTATTTCTTTCTAAAGTATATCTGGATTGGAACTCCATTAAAATCAAACTCTTCACGAAGTTGATTCTCTATAAATCTCTTATAGGGATCTCGAATATACTGTGGCAAATTACAGAAGAAAACAAACTGTGGAGTTTGCGTAGGTAATTGCATACAATATTTAATCTTAATGTACTTTCCTTTATAGGCTGGTGGTGGATTATGCTCAATAATTGGAAGCATGATCTCATTAAACTTACTCGTTTTAATCTTATTACTTCTACTTTTATAAACGGTAACTGCTGTTTCAATCGCTTTGAAAATTCTTTGTTTTGTTAATGCGGAAATAAAAACGATAGGTACATCTGTAAAAGGTTCGATAGCTTTACGAATCTTTTGTTCAAACTCTTTTGTGGTATGATTATCCTTTTCGACTAAATCCCACTTATTGACTAAGATGACCACTCCTTTTTTATTGCGCTCAGCTAACCAAAAAATGTTTTGTACTTGTCCGTCAAACCCTCTAGTTGCGTCAAACAATAAAATACAAACATCACTATGTTCTATCGCACGAACAGATCTCATTACTGAGTAAAACTCAAGATCTTCTTTTACTTTAGCCTTTCTTCTTATTCCGGCGGTATCGACCAAATTAAATTCAAATCCGAAACGGTTGTATTTGGTGTCAATAGCATCTCTTGTTGTTCCCGCAATATCGGTAACAATATAACGATCTTCACCTATTAATGCATTGATAAAAGATGATTTTCCAGCATTGGGTCTTCCTACAACAGCAAAGCGAGGTAATTCATCTTCGTTATTATCTTCTGCTTTTTCCGGTAAGGCTTCTACTAATGCATCTAATAGCTCACCTGTCCCACTTCCATTTATAGAGGCAATTGGGAAATATTCTCCTAATCCTAATCCGTAAAACTCAGCAGCATCATGTAATCTATTGGCGGCATCAACTTTATTTACAACTAAAAAAACTGGTTTTTTAACTCTACGTAGCAGATTGGCTACATCTTCATCCATACCCGTAATGCCTGTTTCAACATCTACCAAGAATAGAATGGCATCGGCTTCATCGATTGCCAACTCAACCTGCTTATCAATTTCTTCTTCGAATTCGTCGTCAGAACCCACAACATAACCTCCAGTATCGATTAGAGAGAACTCACGACCATTCCAATCGGTTTTCCCGTAATGACGATCACGAGTAACGCCAGAAACGGCATCAACAATAGCCTCCCTTCTTTGAATCAGTCGATTAAAGAAAGTAGATTTCCCAACATTAGGTCTTCCAACAATGGCAACAATTGCACTCATGATCTTAATTTTTCTGCAAAACTAAGGTTTTAATTCTAAACTATATAGGAATTTGATGCTAAGCTAAATCTTGATTGAAAAACCTAGCTAATTTTTCATATAACTCTGGATGCTTTCTGCGCAGTAATTTGGGCCTTTCAAAAAAGTATTCACTAGCAACAGCAAAGAATTCTATTTTTGATGTTCCTCCATAGGGATTAATGTCTGAATCTCCTTCTTCAATTTCATCCATCTTACAATGAATTAAGTCTAGCCAAGGTAAGGTATATGGACTTTCCATTATCGATTCGGGCAAACCATCTATATCGCCATCGGCCATATCAATTAGATGAACAAACTCATGAATTGCTGTATTCCTCTTATCGGTTTTATTATCAAAACCATGTCGTAAAGCAGCCTGAGACAAAATCATTTTATTACTTAACTTTCCTTGCCCTACCACACCTAATATATTACGCTGATTGTCATTGCCTACATATTGAAATTCTTTATTAAAGGCATTGGGTAATAAATAAATTGTTGAGATATTCGGATACTGCCAATTCTTAAATCCAAAAACAGGGATGATTGCACTGGCTGCAATTAACACCCTATCTTCTGGCTCAAAACGACATCCATAAGGAACGATTTGAATTTGATTTAAAAACATGATCATTCGATGCTCAAATTCTAATTGTTCTTCATTGGTTAGCTTTGTATAGAACAACACTTTTTCCTGAAGAATCTTCTTTTCTTCACTGGTAAGGTATTTGATGACATTTTTGAGTTTCCTAGCTTTGCTCTTAAAGTAAAAAAGCAAAATAAGAGCTAATAGAATTAAAATAATGACTTCCATTACTTGTTATTATACCCAAATCTTTTTAATTGTCTATCGCTACTTCTCCAATTCTTATTGACCTTTACATACAGTTCTAAATGAATTTGTTTCCCAAAGAAGATTTCTAAATCACTTCTGGACTCAACTCCAACTTTCTTTAAAGCAGATCCTTTATGACCAATAATAATTCCTTTTTGAGAATCACGCTCAACCATAATAACAGATCTGATTCTGATTATTTGTTCGTCTTCATGAAATTCTTCAGTCTCTACTTCTACTGAATAAGGAATCTCTTTTTTATAGTTGAGTAATATTTTTTCCCTGATCGTTTCATTAACAAAAAAGCGCTCTGGTTTATCTGTTAACTGATCCTTAGGATAAAAAGGTGGTGATTGAGGTAATAAAGCAACAATTCTTTCAAAGACTTCTGTTACATTGAAGTTTTCTAATGCTGATATTGGGTATAATTCAGCATTGGGAACCTTAGATTGCCATAACTGAATTTGTTCTTCTAATTGATCTTGATTTGACGTGTCAATTTTATTCAGGAGTAATAAAACTGGAATTTTAGAATTAACAATCTTGTTAAAAAACGCTTCATCCTTTAAATCCTTTTCCCCTATTTCTACCATATAAACCAACACATCCGCATCTTCAAAGGCCGATTTTACAAAATCCATCATCGAAGATTGCAGCTCGTATGCGGGTTTAATAATTCCTGGTGTATCGGAAAAAACAATCTGAAAATCATCTCCATTGACTATTCCCAATATACGATGCCGTGTTGTTTGGGCCTTAGAAGTAATAATCGATAATTTTTCTCCTACAAAGGCATTCATCAACGTTGATTTCCCAACATTGGGATTACCTATAATATTTACAAATCCTGCTTTATGACTCATAGGGCAAAGATAGTTAAATAGTTAGTTTAGAAACTAAAAAAGGGAATGCAATGCATTCCCTTTTTGATATCTAGATTGAAACTTATTGTTTTACAAATCTCATCACTATTGATGCTTTATCATTCGTTAACTTCATAAAGTAAACTCCTGTCTGAAGTGCTCTCGTATTGATTGTTAAATCTGTTTCTGAACTAATTTCATTAGCCATAATTCTTTGACCTAACACATTGTATATTTCATAAGAATCTGGTAAATCAGTGATATTATTTAATCCAATGGTAATATCTGTATTCGTTGGATTCGGATATAATGAAATGTTAGCAGGATTAAATACATCATCTTGAATACTTAATGCATTAAATGGCCCTACTACAAATCCTCCCAATCCGTTAAACGTTGCAGAAACTGTTACAATTCCATTTGCTGCATCTGTAACAACTGTTGCTGGATGATCTTCTACCACATTGATTGTGTTTCCAGGAATTAAAGTGATAGGTCCTGAATCATCTCTTAAGATATGTAAATTACTTCTCGTATAAGTACCTGAAGTTGAAGCTTCCCATCCAGCGATTTCAGCTTCAGTAAAGTATAAAGTAACTGTTACATCTCCAGTAAGTGCATTCGTTGTTGGGTTGATATAGAATGTTTTATCTGCTACTAAATCAGGAGCAATACTTCCCATATAAGAAGCACCACCTGTTCCTGCTCTTGTTACAGAAGTTTCGGTACATCCATAATCGTGTGTATCATTATTAACAAGACTTACCATTACATCTCCTGAAGCTGAATCATAAGCATAAGAAGTTCCTATTCCACTTACACCAAAACTAGAACTTGTACCGGCATTTACAGCAGTTTGAACATTAGCATGTGTAGGAGTTTGAACAACAAAGTTATCCACTATAAATCCTCCAGCCCAAGCTCCTCCATCACCAAAGTGTACAGATAAATGTACTATCTGTCCTACGTAATCATCTAAAGAAATTGTCACATTTTGGAAAGGAATATTACTTTCATCACCTGTTCCTGTAGAAGGTAGCGAAGCCGCAAGTGGCCAAGTTGCCCCACCATCTATTGAAAGCTGAATTGAGGCCACACCACCATAGGTGTTACTGAATGCATAATCAAGATTAACTGATGCACGTCCTACAGCCGTTAAATCAATGGCAGGTGTCATCATTCTTTCATCACTCATATCACAGTTACAATCATCATCATTAACGAAAGCATATTGTGACGTATTACTTCCATCAGAATTAAAGAAACCTGCATCTGGGAATCCTGCATTATCTGTTACTGCCCAATCGGTTGCAGTTGGCGCTCCAGTAACCGTCCATGAGGATAAATTTCCTGATTCGAAGTCATCTGAGAAAATTGGCATTTGTCCACTTCCAGCAGAAGCAGCAATATAATCATCATTTAAAATGGTTAAGGTAACTTGATCTACATTACCAGGGAAAGCATCTCCACCATTAGCATTTACGCTAAAATCAACTACTATTGTTTCAGCACTTTCGATAATTGCGTCATTAAAAACTCTTACTGTCATCATTTGATCTGTATCAGATCCCGCTGGGAATGTAACATTTGAAGTCATCAATTGGAAATCTTCCCCATTAGTTGCTGTACTACTTCCATTTACTGAAAACGTAACATCTGCATTTTGTGAAGGCCCTTGAAGAATTCCTACAGTCACATTTATATCTTGGAAACTACAATCAGTTGATTCATTTACATCCATCGAAGCTGTTTGGAAAGAAATTTGTGGTCCTGCAGGATTAGGATCATCAACACCACAAGCTGGCATAACCCATTGAGCTGTT
>JABSPN010000021.1:0-13194 GCA_013214425.1 Flavobacteriaceae bacterium
ACGCTCAGCTCTTGATGGAGTTGAAGCCATGAATAATATGGTCAATCTCTTACGTGAACACGTTCCCTCTGAAGCAAGGATTCATTATGTAATCACCAGCGGTGGTGAAGCACCCAATGTTGTTCCTGAATTTGCTGAAGTATTTTATTATGTCCGTCATCCTGATATGAAACACGTAAAATCTATTTTTGAACGTGTTGTTAAAACCGCTGAAGGCGCCGCTTTAGGAACTGGAACTAAAATGGAATATGAAGTCATTCACGGATTATACAATGTCCTTCCGAATGAAACATTAGCAAAGAAAATGTATGCAAACCTAAAAACAGTAGGCGGAGTTAGTTATGATGAAAACGAAATTACTTTTGCTAAAGAAATTATGAAGACTTATGCCGAAATCAATCCAAAAATTGAAAATGCTTCGAAGGTCCAGCCTTATTTTGTTTCTTATAAAGGGCGAGGTGGTTCTACAGACGTTGGTGATGTAAGCTGGACCGTTCCTACTACCGGAATGAGATCAGCTACCTGGGTTCCTGGCACAACAGCTCATACCTGGCAAGCAGTAGCCGCTGGAGGAACAAGTATTGGTAAAAAAGGAATGATTGTCGCTGCAAAAACAATTAGTCTTACAGCAATTGATATCTATAAAAACCCTGAGCTCACTAAAACCGCGAAAGAAGAACTCTTAAAAATGCGTGGAGCCGATTTTAAATATGAAGCTTTATTAGGAGATCGTAAACCTCCGTTGAATTACAGAGATTAATTCAATTACATAATTAGAGAATGATCTAATAAATTAACAATTAGCACCATAAACACAAGATACTTTCAAATTTTATCGTGTCTGCCGCAGACATTGTTTGTACTATTTTTCAATTTTACATTAGCCATACCCCATCACCTACTGCCCAGAATTTGTTATAAATTCTCTATTTAACTAGGCAACTCATCATTTTTAGTTACTTTTAGTTATCCTTTTAATAAAACTAAAATGAAGTACCTTCAATTAGGCTTACAACTGCTTTTATTTGCTGTAGTTTCTGCTCAAGCTCAAGATAAAAAAGATGATAAAAAATGGGAAGTCTATGATCCGTATCCTAGTGATTGGAAATTTAATGATGTCAACCTAAATACAGATGAAGGAACCTGGATGAATCTTGATGTAAGCCCAGATGGAAAGCAAATCGTTTTTGATATGTTAGGCGATATTTATATCATGCCTAGTTCAGGGGGAAAAGCCAACATACTTCGTAGTGGGCTTCCATATGAAGTGCAGCCGCGTTTTAGTCCAGATGGTAAAAAAATTGCCTTTACCAATGCTCGAATCATTACAATGGAAGGAAAACAGGTGATTGAAAATGGAACTATTGTTATTAACGGCAATAGGATTGAAGCTTTAGGAAAAGCTTCTGATGTTGAGGTTCCTGGAAACGTAAAAGTATATGACGTTTCAGGAAAAACCATTATGCCAGGATTAGTTGATGCTCATGCGCACATTGGAGCTTTCCGTTACGGTTTGAGCACTCAAAAGCACTGGCAATTCTATGCTAATTTAGCCTTTGGGGTAACCACAGCTCATGATCCTTCTGCGCATACAGAGACCGTATTCACATTAGCTGAATTACAAAAAAGTGATGAGACCGTAGGTCCAAGATTATTTTCTACTGGTTTCATTCTTTATGGAGCCAATGGAGATTTTAAAGCCGTGATCAATAGCTTAGACGACGCCCGTTCTGCTATTAGAAGAACAAAGGCTTTTGGAGCGCAATCGTTAAAAAGTTATAATCAGCCCAGAAGAGAGCAACGTCAGCAAGTGATGTTAGCAGCTAAAGAATTAGGCATTAATGTGGTTCCTGAAGGAGGATCGACTTATAATCATAACATGTCAATGATTTTTGACGGACATACAGATGTGGAGCACAATATTCCAATTGTACCTGTTTACAAAGACGTATTAACATTTTGGAAAAACTCTAAGACAGGATATACCCCTACGCTTATTGTAAATTACGCCGGAATGAGTGGAGAATATTATTGGTATCAGAAAACTAATGTTTGGGAGAATGAAACATTATTAAAATATACTCCCAGACATATTATTGACTCTTGTGCACGACACAGAACGATGGTTCCTGGGGAAGAATATGAAAACGGACATATCCTCACTTCTAAAAGCTGTAAAGCTTTAGCTGATATAGTAGTTAAAGTAAATATGGGAGCCCACGGACAACTACAAGGTCTTGGTGCTCATTGGGAAACCTGGTAATATGGAAGCACTTCAGGCAGCAACCATTATCGGAGCTGAGTATATTGGTGCGGATAATGATATCGGTTCACTTAAAATTGGTAAACTAGCTGATTTGATTGTATTGGATAAGAATCCGCTTGAAAACATTCAAAACACTAATTCTGTAAAATACACCATGGTAAATGGGCGTCTGTACGACATCGACACAATGAATGAAATTGGAAACGAACCTAAAGAAAGAGGTTAGTTTTACTGGGAAAACAATAAATACAACGCAGCTTTCCCTTGGCACGAAGCGAGTAATAGCTTTACTCGTCCGGGATGTGGCTGTAGAGCAGGGCATTAAAGTTTGAGTAAATTTGTCAAACTGAGCCCGTCGAAGTTATAGACAAATTTGTATCGAGATATTATTCAATTACTTCTCGATACATCCCAAATAATTTGGAACACTCGAAGTAACGTTTAAAAAATTACCTATATGAAAAAAATACCTTTATTATTACTCGTCATTTGTTTTTCCTTTACAGGAAGTCAAATACAGCCTGAAGCTGTTATTCAGGAGAAAACCACTTATTACTTTGTTCGTCATGCAGAAAAAGTAGTGAGCAAAACCAATAGGGATCCAGAATTACAACCCAAAGGTGAATTACGAGCACATAAATGGGCCAGAGTTCTAAAGAATATAAAACTCGATGCAGTGTATTCTACCAACTACAAACGTACGATGGCCACTGCACAGCCAACTGCTGAAAGTAAGGGTTTATCTATTACTATCTATCATCCTACAGAAATTGATTACGAACAATTCAAAAAAGATACGAAAGGAAAATCAGTTTTAGTGGTAGGGCATAGCAATACCATTCCTGGTTTTGTCAATAAAATGATTGGTAAAGATAATTTATATATCGTTGAACTTGTTGACAATATGATTAGTGATCAGGTGTTGTATATTGATTAGTTAACAAACCCATAGCCCCTATTGTGGCTCAGCTAAAGCTTCAACGACATGCGGAAAGAAGAAATTGTTAGGATAATGTTGTCTTCTTGATAGAATGAAAACTCATCATTCTTTAACATCTTATCTCCTCCCTTCTTGAGAAGGTAGGGGGTAAAATGTTGAAAATCAGAGGTATTTTTTTGAATATTGTCAACTAGAATAACAAATTTAATTCATAATAAAAACCACCTATTTCGAGGTGGTTCATAATTGAAATTCTTAACATCCCAAAGCATGTTAAGGCCATTTCTATAAATCATATTTTATTGAGAACACTAAGTATCTTGGCTGAACTCTATACGATGAACTTGTATTAAAGAACTGATTAAAACTCGCCTCGTTGATATCTTTTGTATTCAATAAGTTCGTTACTCCCAGTTTAAATTCCCAAGACGACTCTGGCTTTTGGTAGAATAAATTGGCATCTACAAATGAATACTGATTCTCTTGTGTGTTGTTCTTATCTGAGAAATTATTAAATGTATAATCTGCGGTAAAAATAAAGTTCTTAAAGATCGTGGCGTCAAACTTAATAAACGGACTATGGGTTGTAAACACATTAGCATTAGTTACGTTATCAAAATCGTTTACTGTTAAGTTATATCCTACCTCAACATTTGGCGCTTCTCTGAATGTAGTCGCCGCACTTAATCTATAATTCTGTACTAAAGATTCAGAAGTTCTAAAGGCTTCAACACCTAAATCATCTCTAATTATGTTATTCAACTTCGAATAGGTTAACGAAGCTCTTAATGACCCTTTAAACTTTCCAAAAGTTCTTCCGAAGCGTCCTAAAGCAGTTAAGGTTTCATCGGCTAAATTCGAGTTGATTGGCTGAGAACTTTGCGTAATTCCATCGATTACAGTTCTATTTTTAATCGCATCGTCTTTTTTGTTGTAGGTAATCGTTCCGAAGATATTAGTATAATTAAACATGTTAAAACTAAAGTAGTTTAATGAGTAATTGTGATATAAGGCACTTTCCAGATTTCTATTACCCGCAAATAAAGAGTTAAAATTATTAAAGATAAACCCTTCTGCCAATTGATTGACATTCGTAAATTCTCGAGTCATCGAATAGTTAAAACGTAAATTCTCCGACTTTTTAAAGTCTAACTTAATAAAAGCATCTGGTAATAAGGCAAATAATTCGTCTTTTACTTCTGAACCTAATTGCTCGTTCTTTCCTACATAACTATGTAAACTCACTCCGGGATTGAATGTGAATTTACCTGCAATGAACTTATAATGTACTCCTAAGAACAAATCAGAGAAATTGTATTGTACATCGTTATTATCTTCTGGGTCATTAAAATCTAAATCAGTTCCGTTGTCTAAAATCTGATAAATATGTGAATTAAAGTCCTGACGACTTAAAATACTTCCTGCAGTAAAGTTTAAGTTATTTCTATCGTTTAACACATAATAGTAATCGAACTTAGCATCTAAACGGTTGGTTTTTATTCTTCTCTCCTGATTGATATCAAATTGTGACTGAGTTGGATCAAATGGTAAACTCACGAAAGGCTGTTGCTCCCTAATTGCATTATAAAACGGATCCTCATCTTGCCATAAGTGCTGTGCCTCTATAGCAAATACATGCTTAGCTGAATTGGAATTATAGTAGTTGATATTCTGATTGATCGAGAATGGTCTCTGCTCATCTCTTGTCATGATATTATCTGGATTTGTCGGGTCTTCTGAAGACACTACAAATACATTCTCCATCTCTTCTTGTCGCGACACTTTTAAGAAAGCATCATAATCAAACTGAACACTTGTTTTAGGTTTATAACTAGAACTTAACTTTAATAATCCTAAATCTGTACGTTGCTCTGTATCGGTAACACGATCTTCAACAGCATTTGACTCAATGTAGGTTGTTTGGGCAACACGAGCTAAATCTGTTGAGTTTCCTGAATAGATTCCGAAACCGCTTAAAGTCCAAGTCTTATTTGGTGACACACTGAAGTTTGCCGCTCCGAATTGCGACACAACACGTTCTGCTCTATTGTTTGTTAAAAACGACAACCCTAACTGATTGGCTGAAGTTTGTAAGGTAGTACCGCCTTTTCTAGTTACATTTTTAAATCCACCAGTAAAATTAAAGTAATCTCTAATTGTGAACGGAATGGCTCCAATGTTATTAAAGTCAGTAATAATATTGATACTATACTCAGGACTATAATAGAATAGCTTTGGATGAACAATATATAAACCTTCATCTTCCGAAGAAAGTCCACCACCCGCAGTTAAATCCCCAAACCAGAAGTTTTTCTTTCCTTCTTTTAATTTGATATTTAAGGCTACATTATCTGAGTTATCTGTCACTCCGCTTAAGGCACTTACCTCGCTGTGATTTCGTAATACTTCTATCTTATCTAAAGCATTGGCCGGAATATTTTTAGTAGCTAGTTTAGAATCTCCATCGAAGAAATCTTTTCCTTCTACCATTACTTTGGAAACCTTTTTCCCTTCTACTTCGACTTCTCCATCTTCATTGACCTCAACTCCGGGAAGTTTTTTCAGAACATCTCCTAATTTTTTCTCGGTTCCGTTGGTAAATGAATCCGAATTGTAGACAATGGTATCTCCTTTAATAGAAACTGGCATCTCGTAAACAACCTCAACTTCATCAAGCGCGTTGCTATCTTCTTCCATGATGATGTCTCGTTTCACATCTTGATCTTTCATATCAATCACAAAAGACTTGGCTTTATAGCCTAAATAAGTAATCTTTACTTCGTAAGATTTGTTAGCATCTACAGTTAACTTGTATTGTCCCTTGTCGCCAGTAATTCCATAAGCATCTAAGCCTTTGGTTTCTTGGTTTACTGCAATTACATTGGCATATTCAAGTGAATTACCAATACTATCTTTTACTACCCCTTCAATTTTTACTCGTTGTGCCGAAACGGCAATAGAAAACAAGCCTACTAAAAGGATTATGATATTCTTGTTCATCTGGTGAATTTTTTTTAAAAAAGTTTGGAATTTAGTTTTAGAAAACGTGATTATTTACCACCCATTCTGAATCCGCCACCGCCTCTACGACCAGACCCTCTTCCCCATCTTTCTCTCATTTCTTCCATCTTGTCTTTAACGATTTTATCGAACTCTTTTTGTGTTACTTCTTTACCTTTATCTGGAGCATTGATCTCCGATTTTTCTTTTGGGTTCATGACTATTTTAGAACATACAATAGTTGTTTGTCCTGCACTAACCTCTAATATTAACCCTGGTAATCCCCAGTATTCTCCAGGCCCTTGGTTTAATGGTACTTCAGGAGTATACCAAGCAGTTACTGTTACCTCTTTTGGTATCTCAACATCTTCACTTAATACTTTTACATTTCCCTCTTCTTCTGCTGTATCTTCTCCCTCAGCTTTTTCAGTTTCTTCTACTTTTTCATCTTCATTTTTCTCTCCCTCTGTTTTCTCTCCCTCTTTTCCTCTTGGTCCTTTTCCTTTTTTTCTGGCTCTCATGTTGGTGATGTCGAATTCACTTACCTTTTTAGTAGCGGTAGCTTTATAACAAGTATAGTTTCCTATTTTCTTTGTTTCGCTACCTAATTTCCAGTCTAAAGTTTTTAATTCATCTTTAATCAGGAACATTTTTCCGAACACTTCTCTTTGATCTGCATAAGTTCCCTCCTGAACATTTTTATACAGCTTCCCACTTGAAAAGTTCATCATTTTCATCCATCCTCCTCCTTGTCCTGGGGCATCTAACTTTTCTTGTTCTGCATAAATACTTCCTTTTCTATCAAAGTTTAACTCGTAAGTCTTCTCAAAAGCCTTAGCCATTCTTTCTTTGATCATTTTCTTCATTTCTTCGGTCATCTCTCTACCTCCAAAATCTCCCATATCAATATTGGTCTTGCTTTCATAAACAGCCATACCCTGAAAGTTCTGTGCTACAGCTCCTACAGTAAATAATATACAAACAAGTACTAGTGTAAATTTTCTCATAATATTTATTTTCTAATTAAAAAACCTTGTTTTTAAGACGATTAAATTCAAGATTTGTTACAAGGCAAAATTGAGAAATTTTAAAATACGCTAAAGTTAACTAGTGTTAACTTGTGTTAAGCACTATCTAATTTTAAAAATTGACTCTGTATTTTTGACCCATGAATTACAAGAGATATAAAATCATTTTATATTTAATTGCGATTACTATAGTAGCAACTATTACTGTTCAGTTGTATTGGAATTACAGGAGTTATATTGGTAATAAGCATCGTATTTATAATGAAGTACAGCGTGCTTTAGATAAATCGGTTGAAGATTATTATGCCAATATTACTCGTGGCAGATTCATTACTTTTAGTAGCCCAGACTCTTTATTACACTTAGAACAAGACACTGTATTTCTAGACAAGCCGTTTAGAAGAGACATGAAACAGAAGATCGATAGTACACTTCAAAAAATTATCGCATCTGATTCTAGCAAAGCTATTTTCTTACAACCTAAAGGAAATCGCTTTCCTCAGTTTTTCAACATGGAAAAAAGAGCAAAAAGTATTGACAGTCTTATGTCTAAAGTCTATATATCTATTAGTAGAGACACTTTTAATCTAGAAAAACTAGATTATATATTGTGTGAAAATTTAAAACGAAGAAGGTTAGATTTCAACTACGGGTTATCATTTAAAAGTCAGGATTACTATACTGGGGACAAAACTCAAAAATATTATTTAGAACGCCTTGTTGATGAAAAGACTTTTAAACAGAGCTTCGGAAAAAGAGCGATAAAATCGAAGGCCAAGTCTAATTATATGAGTAGGAGTGCCAAACTTAATATTCATTATAAGGATATTTCACTGATTGCTTTCAGGAAAACACTTTCTGGAATTATTATCTCACTAATTCTCTCACTGTGTGTCATTACTTCCTTAATATATTTACTAAGAGTGATTAAGAATCAGAAGCAAGTTGCTGAAATTAAGGACGACCTAATCAGTAATATCACCCATGAATTAAAAACTCCAATTACTACTATATCTGCGGCTATTCAGGCATTGGAAGCGTTTAGTGCTATTGATGACAAAGAAAAAACCAAGAAGTACCTTAAGGTCTCCAATGATCAAGTTGAAAAGCTCAACAAAATGGTCGAGAAGATTCTGGAAACAGCTACTCTGGATAGTGATAAACTAGTGCTTCAAAAAGAAAAACAAGATATTATTTCTATTGTCTCAGAAATAATTGACAAGTATCAAATGAATGGCTCTGGAAAGAACTTCAGTTTTGACACCAACACAGAACCTATCGAATTGGCCATAGATGCTTTCCATTTAGAAAATGCTATCAACAATATTGTAGATAATGCTGTAAAATATGGAGGTGATTCTATTCGCATTAGTATTCAGGAGAAAGAAAATTCAGTAGTGATAAACTGTAAAGACAACGGCAATGGAATTGATAAAAAATCAAGAGATAAAATCTTTGACAAATTTTATCGAATTCCAACTGGAAATATACATAATGTAAAAGGCTTTGGTATTGGTTTATATTATACCAAACATATTATTGAAAAACACGGCGGAACAATTGTAGTAGATTCTGAAAAGGAAAAACACACTATCTTTACCATTACATTACCAAAGCATGACTGATACAAAACACACCATATTGTTCGCCGAAGACGAACCTGCTTTACGGCAAATCATAAAAGAGAGCCTAGAATCTAAAGGTTTTGAGGTTATTTTCTGTAAAAATGGTGAAATAGCTTATCAGAAATACAAAAGCTTAGAACCTGAATTGTTGGTACTTGATGTCATGATGCCGTTAAAAGATGGTTTTACGTTAGCCAAGGAGATCAGGAGAGAAAATGAACATATTCCTATTATTTTCCTCACAGCTAAATCTCAAACTAAAGATGTTGTTGATGGATTCGAATTAGGTGGTAATGATTACTTAAAAAAGCCTTTTAGTATTGAAGAATTAATTGTTCGCATTAATGCACTTCTGAAAAGAAATAAGAGTAAAGATCAATTGAATGACATTCTACTTGGTCTTTATACTTTCGATTATAACAAACAAACTCTGACTATAAAAGATGATGTCACAAGTTTGACTCATAGAGAAGCAGAATTACTGTTTCACCTGTACAATCATAAAAATGATGTCTTAGACCGTACATTTGTTTTAAACAAACTATGGGGCAATGACGACTTTTTTAACGCCCGTAGTATGGATGTATTTATTTCAAAACTGAGAAAGAAATTAAATCAGGACGAAAGTATTCAGATCGTGAACGTTCGTGGATATGGTTATAAATTAATTTGCTAAACGCCTTTAGTTTTGTACATTGGCTGAATGAAGCGGGTTGTTTTTCTCATCTTTCTATTTTTTCAACTACATCTTGTTGCACAACAAGATTCTCTTCAGTTTAATTATGATAAAAAGGTTCTCTTAGAAACAGAACACTTTATTGGAACCGATAATTTTGATTACACTTATACGCTATCTAATAACGTTATTGAAAAAAAAGGACGGCAACGAGAATATGTATACAACAATATTCAGTTAGGAGAAGTTGAACATGTCGATATTACAAACCCTTTAAAAATAGTTGCTTTTTATAAGGAACAGAATGCTGTTGTTATCCTGGATAATACCTTAAGTGAAATCACCATTATCAATTTTAATAGTACTGAAGAATTCAAAAAGGTAAATCAAGCCACTTCAGCTTTTGATAATAATATTTGGGTGTTTAATGAAATTACTCAACAATTGGAATTGTATGACTATATCGAAGGAAATACATTGATTAGCAGCCTACCTTTTGATGAAACTACTGAAGACCAAAAAAGCAATTACAATTACTGTTGGCTCATTACAAAAAGCACTATTTATTGTTATAATGCCTATGGAAGTATTGTGAGTGAAATTAAGAATGATGGATTTACCAATATTAAAATGCATCGCAATAATGCCATCTTATTTAAAGAAGATTCTTTATCATATCTTAGTAATATTGATAATATTGAAAAAATTGAATTAGTCCCCCAAATTAGCATCAAAGATTTTTCAATAAATAACGAAACCTTGTATATTTACGATGGTGAATTTGTTCATCATTTTAAACTTTTAAAATAACAACATGCACGTTGCAATAGCTGGAAACATAGGGGCTGGGAAGACCACGCTAACAAAATTGCTTGCTAAACACTACAAATGGGAAGCACATTATGAAGACGTTGTAGACAATCCATATCTGGACGATTTCTATAACAAAATGGAGCGTTGGTCATTCAATCTTCAAATTTATTTCCTGAATAGTCGATTCAGACAAATTCTTCAGATTAGAGAAAGTGGGAAAAAAATTATTCAGGATCGAACTATTTATGAAGATGCTCATATTTTCGCTCCCAACCTGCATAGCATGGGGTTAATGACCAATAGAGATTTCGAAAACTATAAATCTTTATTTGAACTAATGGAATCACTTGTTCAGGGGCCAGACCTATTAATTTATTTAAGAAGTTCTATTCCTAACCTGGTTTCTCAGATTCATAAACGTGGTAGAGAGTATGAAAACTCTATCAGTATTGACTACTTAAGTAAGTTAAATGAACGTTATGAAGAGTGGGTAAATTCATATACTAAGGGAAAACTTTTGGTAGTTGACGTAGATGACCTTAACTTTGTAGACAATCCGGAAGACCTTGGAAGCATCATTAATAAAATTGATGCTGAGTTATACGGACTATTTTAATAAGATATTTGATTGAATAATATGAGTACGAAAGTAAACAAGAGGCCCAAACATAAGGGAACCACCTCATTATTTAAAAACCCCGTCTTAGAAAAATTATCACGTACACACATTTCTGTACCTTTAATTTTATTTACTATTATTTCGGCAGGATGTATTTATTACGGAATTACGGAACACAAGTTTACCACATTAACCATGTGTTTGTTATTCTTCTCAGGTGTCGTTGTATTTACTTTTATTGAGTATATCGTTCACCGATATGTGTACCATATCAAACCTAAAACACCAAAAATGAAGAAGTTCTCCTATACAGCCCATGGTGTACATCACGAATACCCAAAAGACAAAACTCGTTTAGCTATGCCACCGCTATTAGCGATTATGGTTGCTACGGTTTTCTTTTTATTCTACAAAGCTTTAATGGGTAATTATGTCTACGGATTCTTAGCTGGATTCCTAATGGGCTATACTGGTTACTTATGTGTACACTTCTCTGTTCATGCATTTAAAGTACCAAATAATTTCTTAAAAATATTATGGCATCATCATGCCATTCATCACTACAGAGAGCCGAACAAAGCCTTTGGTGTCTCCTCACCGTTTTGGGATGTCGTATTCAATACGATGCCTACCAAATTGGAAGAAATTACAGACGATAATCATTAGAGATAAATTCCCGACCAGCTGGTCGGGAATCTTTTTTATAAGCCAATCAACTTTACTTTATTTTTTCCAATAAACTTGAACTGACCTCTTTTGGTTTGTTTGTTATTAAGTATTTTAGAGAAGTCTCCTTTTAATTCCTCCGGAACTTCAATAATAAGTTTTTCGAAATATTGGTAAACGCCTTCTTCTGTTTTTTTGAAAGTATCCCCCTCTTCTCCTGAAGCGTAATAGTATAATTGACTATCAAGAGTCAACTTGAATTCATAATCATCTGAAACTTTTTCTTTAGAAAGCACTTTGATGAGTTTGTGCTCATACATTGTTCCGTCAGATAAAGCAGAGCTAAGCTTAGTCTCTTCTATTTTCAAGGTATAAGTATATCCCCATTCATAGGCGAAACCCTCTAAAAAATCGACATGAACATCTAATGTTTTCAATACTAATCGTTTAAAGTGCTCATAGTTTTCAAAACTCATATAGGGTTCAAACGTGATGATTTTAGTTGGAATAGTTTGACTATAGCCAATTAAAGATGTAAGGATCAAGAAGTACCTAATAATCGTTTTCATTGAACGTGTTTTCTCTTTAGCAAACAAAAATGGTACCTAAGATAACATTAAAACCAACAAGATTAATCCCCATCATTATCTGTTGAGGTAATAACAATTGATAATATACTTTGTAAATCTACTGCAAATAAAATTCGTAATTCTTCTAGTTTTGTATGTAAGTTTTCTACCTCCGTAGGATGAGTTATTACTGCGTCATATAAATTTCCCGGAACTGAATCGACAGCAGCTTTAACCTCATTAATTTTAATTTGAACCAAATCATTCAAATCATTGTTACCAATTATTGAAAACACATAATCATTGATACCTAATCCAGAAGGATTATAATAAGCTTTTTCAATGCTTTCCATATTTGCTTTAATAATATCTAATGACGTATTACTGAAATATGCTTGGGTTAACTCAGGATTGATTACAGCTGAATTTTCTAATCCTGCAGGCTTTCCTACTTTGGTCACTTTTCCTGTGTCGACTAAGTTATGAAGTCCGTTAAAATATCGATTAAAAGACCCTTGAATACCAGAAGAAGTATTATTAATAAAAGTATTGGCATAATCATCTCCAGTTGCAGACCAAATGTTTTGTAACCGATCTGTCTGCTCTTTTAAAAATTGAGAAGAAAACTTTAAAAAGTCTCTTCGATTTTGGGAATTAACAAACTCTGTATTGGTAGAGGATAAATCCGATTTAAATAAAAGGTATTCAATAGCTGCAATTGATTTAGCCTGTGGACTTAAAGACCCAACAAAGGTTTCCGTAATTTCTGCATTATTTGCAATAAAATCCTCTATAAAATATATATAGATATATAGTATATTTAAGATAAAATGAATCTTGAAATAATAATTAATAGAAGATAAATGGACTATCTTCTTTTTTTTGTAGCTCTGCAAAAAACTTTTCCTTTAACGTGTGTTTAAAGGTGTTTACACTGCCAGAAGATTTAACTCCGGAGGTCAGATTGTTCCACAATCTTGGTCCTACATATG
>JABSPN010000021.1:13204-17720 GCA_013214425.1 Flavobacteriaceae bacterium
GTAAAAACTGATCTCTTACTTCACCAATATTATAGGCATATATCTTCTCATAAGATAATGCAGTAGCAATCCATTGAGATCTTGATGCATTTAAGTTAGATTCTGATGGCGAATTGACAAAAGTCTGAATACTTGAATCCAAAGCAGATGCCTGACTTGTAAAAGAATTTACTGATGGGATTATTTGCTGATTTGTAAGATCTTCTAATAATTCTGGCACACTAAAATTATCTTCAGAATTTCCGTTATTATCACAACTAACAATAAGTGCTGTGATGAATAAAATTATATATAGATATTTAATTGTTTTCATTAAATTATTTTTTTAAGATTATAATGAATTAACAAAGTTAATTACATGTTCTCTTTCAGTTGCCGATAAATTCATGAATGCTTGTTTACTATTTTCTGCTTCACCTCCATGCCATAAAATCGCTTCTTCTATATTCCTAGCCCTACCATCATGCAAATAAAAACTATGATCATTTACAGTAGGAATTAAGCCAATTCCCCAAAGTGGTTGAGTTCTCCATTCTCTACCTGTTGCTAAAAAATCTGGACGATTATCAGCTAAGCCTTCACCCATATCATGTAATAAAAAATCAGAATAGGGTTTTATATTTATATTTTCTAATACAGGATGTATATTTGAGTTTGATGTCATCAAATTAATCGCATGACATCCTATACAATTCAATTGGTTAAACAATACTTTACCCTGAAGCACCGAATCGTCTCTAAAATTTCTTCTATTAGGCACAGCCAGTAATCCTTGATAAAACACTACTTTATCTAATTGTTCATCTGTCACCTCTGGTGAACCGCCATCTGTAGCATTCATACAGTCTAATTGAGGTGAAGGACAATTATTATCAACATTTAATGTTGTTGTTAAACCCAAATCACCATGAAAAGCACTCGCAATTTGTTGTTTTAAAGTAGGTGTGTTGGCTTTCCAGCCATATTTTCCTAAAGTAATAGCACTTTCTTGTTGATTCCACACATAATTTGGTTTACCGGATATCCCATCGCTATCATTATCAAACTCATCGGCGAATCTAAGAATTTCATTATCAGGCAAAGCGCTTATTAAACCCAAACCTATTGTTTGTTGCCCAATTCTGGGAGACATTTCTACTCCAGCTAATGATCCAAAGTTTTCTTCTGAAAAATTATATATTGGATTCAAAAGTTCGTAAGAAGTTCCATCTGGATAGCTTCCCGAAATCACTTCATAAGTAACATTTACTTTAGCTTCAAATGGAATTCCATCATTAGAACGATCCTGTATCTGAGTATTATAGCCCGGTACTGGATTTCCATTTCCAATTGCATCCTGACCTGGAAGACTAATTCTCATTAAAAAACCTCGAGAATCTTCACCATTTATTAAAGGTTTTCCTCTTCCATCTTTAAAATGACATCCTGCGCAAGATCTTGCATTAAAGGTAGGGCCTAATCCATCACTGGTAGTAGATTGAGCCGGAGATGGTACCCAAGATTGATTAAATAACGAATTTCCGTTAGAAAATGCTGCAATTTCAGAAAAAGACAACCCGTCTATTTCAAAACCAAAAGCATTACTACTAGTTGAATTAACACCTAAAGGCCCAGTGAGCAATTCTTCTCCTTCTTCATATAAGTCTTCTATATCAGAAAAATCGTCTTTTTTGCAAGACAAAAAAAGAAAAAATATAATACTAATATAAAGGTGTATATGCTTCAATCGTTAAATCTTATAACCAACAAATCCCAAAACACTAATTTCGGGATTTGTATCTAATTATTAATAGGTACAGTAATAATTAACCTTATTGCAAATTAATTCCGATAGCGTTAGCTGATGCACTAATTTCATCTGCCCAAGCAAATAATGCTTGAACAGCTTGCATTACTGGTCCAAAACTTGAATCAGTAGAAGTTTCTTGCGTAATTAAGTAATCAAAAGGCTGAGCATTATTGGCCACTGCATTTACTTTAGTCATTGCATCATTTGCAGTTGCTAATAATATTGCGGCTTGAGCAGGATCTGCTTGATTTACTAAATCATAGAAAGACGCTCCGTTTATAGACTCATAAGATCCAAAAATTACATTGTAAACTCCTTTTGCATTAGCAAATACATCTCTATGAGTATTATCACTAAAACAAGAATGTTCATCTTCTTGTCCAGAATTATTAATCCCATCAGTTGAATCAACTGGAGCAATCATACGCTCAGAACTTAGCTCATCACCAGCAATAAAAAAGGCTCCATAAACTAATTGCGTCAATGCAGTATCTTCATTAAGTGCTTCAAAAACCGCTCTATAAGTTCCTCCAGTGTTCCATGTATTTACAAGTGATTGTAAATCGTTTACTAATAAACCAGTTGATACTTTTAAATATTCACCTCTTCTAGTAGCATCTGGATCTGTAGTGTAATCTGCTAATGGACGTTGTCCTGGTAAGTCTGATGATGGATCTGAGTTATCTTGACCCCATAATAAGAACTCGATAGCGTGCCATCCGGAACTAATTGATTTATCGTCTACACCTTCATTTAATGACGCTAAGTTAGCTTCACTAATGGTAACACCTGCATCACTAATAATACTTGTATAATTACCAGCATAAGGTTCTGTCCCAACTTGTACATAATCGATATATCCTTCATCGATTGGCCATGCATTCATCTGACCTTCATTACCAAGACCCCAAGGAGTTCCAGCACTATTATCTGTATCAACTGGACCAGAAGCTTCTCTGTAAGCTTCTGTTTGACCATAAGGCTCACGAGCAGCTAACCAAGCATTTTTAGCAGCTGTAAAATTAGCTTCTGTTGGATTATCAACAAATGCATTAATGGCTGTTTGCATGTTTAATGCTAATTGATAACTATCCGAATAAGATTGATATACAATGTCAGCATAATTGCTAATCACCTGTGCTTTGGTAACCGTATTGTTCTGTGAATTGTTATTATCATCATCATTTGAACAAGCGATAATAATCAAAGTAGTTACAATAAATAAGGCTATTTTTTTCATTATTTTATTTTTATTTAATCTAAATTAATTTATGCAAATATAAATCTATTCGATTAACTAGAAAATTGTTTCGGCATTAATACGCTTATTTTGTTTGGATTTTTACATTTTTTATATTGTACTTTGTTGATAATTGTTGGTATTAATACCAAAAATGGAGTGGGCTCAAGTAAACAAAATACCAGACAAAAAAGATAGAATTTTGGAAAACGCAAAACGATTCTCTAATTATTCAGTATCTAGAAGTAAATGAATTACTTTATTTAGCAATTTTATGTCTAATCGATCAGTAAAAGCATTCAGCAGAAATCATTACTATTGGAGATGGGCTAGTATATATTGATGGACGGGCGAACAAGACGATAAACCCGACTATTTAGGTTATCATTTACAAGAAGATTTTGACTCTTGATATGAAGCTCAACATCAACAAATGTGTAACTCTCACTATAATAACTTATCTATTTGTACTGATGGTATCTTTAGCTTTAAAAACTTAAGAGATAAGGCGAATCAATTTTCAGAAGAAAAAATCATTTCTTTTTTATTAGAAAATACCTAAGAAATTAAATCAGAGAATTTCTATAATCTTAAAATCATATATTTAGAAAAAAAGTGAACCCTGTGGTTACTGATGATTTAGCGATTATAAAAGTATTTAGTAACCTTTAATTATTGGTATTAACACCAACAATGGCTTCATAATAATACAAAAAATCTACTTCATCGAAGGTTCCGTAGATTGCATAAAAAAAGTGCGCTCATTGAGCGCACTTTAATCAAATTTGTGATCTATAAATTACTTTAACCCTTTTGTAATTTTTTCAACTTTTTCTTTTACTTCTTCTACAGAAGCTCCTTCGATGATTTTTTCTTCAATCATCTTATCTCCATTATCAGTAGTCGTTATTGTCATTATAGCTTTAGCTGTTCCATCTTCATTCGCTTCCATCTTAACCTTTACTTCTTTCTTCACCTCTTTGTGACCATCGTGATCAGCTCCTTGGTGATCTGCATAAAGTGTGATTTCGATTTCTTCAGTGGCATCAGCATGTCCATGACCATTCCCTGCCATCTCTCCTAAGATTGGAGCGATAACTAATCCTACTAAACATGTTAATTTGATTAAGATGTTCATAGAAGGACCAGAAGTATCTTTAAATGGATCTCCAACAGTATCTCCAGTTACAGCAGCTTTGTGAGCATCTGAACCTTTATAGGTCATTTCTCCCTCGATTTCAACACCAGCCTCAAAAGATTTCTTGGCGTTATCCCAAGCACCTCCGGCATTATTTTGGAAGATGGCCCACATTACACCAGATACACATACACCAGCCATATAACCTCCTAATGGTTCAGCTCCAAAGAGAAGACCAACAACAATTGGAGTAATGATTGTGATTAATCCTGGTAAGATCATTTCTTTTAAGGCAGCCTTGGTAGAAATGTCAACACACTTTGCATATTCAGGAGTCCCTGTTCCTTCC
>JABSPN010000210.1 GCA_013214425.1 Flavobacteriaceae bacterium
AAAAATTAACTGGAAAACTGTCGGTATTGGCTTGACTTTCCAATTAGTCATCGCTATAGGAGTATTAAAAATTCCATTTAAACAAACAGTTTTTGAATCAATTGGTCAATTGTTTGTTCAAGTATTAGATTTTACCAAAGCAGGAAGTGTTTTCTTGTTTGGAGACATGATGAATGTCGATTCTTATGGATTTATCTTTGCTTTTCAGGTGTTACCAACCATACTATTCTTCTCTGCCTTAACGTCTTTATTATTTTATTTAGGAATCATACAATTCATTGTAAAGATTTTAGCCATTTTATTAAGTAAACTTCTAAGAATTTCAGGAGCAGAAAGCCTTTCAGTAGCAGGTAATATCTTTTTAGGGCAAACTGAAGCGCCTTTATTAATCAAAGCCTATTTAGATCGTATGAATCGTTCTGAAATCTTATTGGTTATGATTGGTGGAATGTCGACCGTAGCTGGAGCCGTTTTAGCCGCCTATATTGGTTTCTTGGGAGGTGATGATCCTGTATTACGTTTAAAATTCGCAAAACACCTATTAGCCGCTTCTGTAATGGCGGCACCTGGAGCGATCGTGATATCAAAAATACTATATCCTCAAACCGAAGAAGTAAACACGGATGTTGAGGTATCGAACGAAAAAATCGGATCGAATATTCTTGATGCTATCGCCAATGGTACTACGGAAGGATTGCGATTGGCTGTAAATGTAGGAGCCATGCTGTTAGTTTTCGTAGCCTTTATAGCTATGATTAATTGGTTTTTTGGTCTAATAGGCGATGTAACCAGTTTGAATGAATGGATGGCCGGGAACACGCCTTATGAAAAACTTTCTCTGGAAGCTATTCTAGGAACTATATTTGCCCCACTTATGTGGTTAATTGGTGTGCCTACCGAAGACATGACCTTGATGGGACAATTATTAGGGGTAAAATTAGCCGCAAGTGAATTTATTGGTTATATACAATTAGCTGATTTAAAAAACATGTCAAACGCGACACACTTAACCTATAACAAGTCTGTTATTATGGCAACTTATATGTTATGTGGATTTGCCAATTTCGCTTCTATCGGAATTCAAATTGGAGGTATTGGATCTTTGGCACCTTCAAAAAGAAAACAACTCTCAGAATTTGGAATCAAAGCCTTAATAGGAGGTTCAATCGCCTCATTGCTTTCAGCTACAATTGCAGGGATGCTTATCGGGTAAAAAAGTTGAAAAACATTGAATAACTTTAGACCACTTTTTTAAGTTATTTTCTTTTTTTAAAATACTTTAGCCGAAATGAGTTTTGTCATCCAGAGCCTGTCGAAGTAAGCAACATAAAACACCTAGATTTACGTTGTAGATTTCGACACAAAATTCTTTACAGAATCACTCAATCTGACAAAATCTGTTCTTTAAACCTATCAATTCGAGTGATTTTTCAAAATAATTATGAAGAAAAGTTGTATCGAGAATGATAGTATAATATTAAATCAAAAGATAGAGACTATGAAGCAATATTTAGACTTGGTAAAACATGTTTTAGAAAACGGAAATGAAAAAGGAGATAGAACGGGAACGGGAACTAAAAGTGTGTTTGGATATCAGATGCGATTCGATTTAAGTGAAGGGTTTCCTATGGTGACTACTAAGAAACTGCATTTAAAGTCTATTATCTATGAATTACTGTGGTTTATTAATGGAGATACTAACATCAAATACCTTCAGGAGAATGGCGTACGCATCTGGAATGAATGGGCAGATGAAAATGGTGATTTAGGTCCGGTATATGGACACCAATGGAGAAATTGGAATAGCGACGATATTGATCAGTTAACGGAAGTGATTGAAACCATCAAAAACAATCCAAATAGCCGACGTATGTTAGTTTCTGCCTGGAATCCTAGTGTTTTACCAGACACTTCTGTCTCTTTTAGTGAAAATGTAGCAAATGGTAAAGCAGCTTTACCTCCATGTCATGCATTTTTCCAGTTTTATGTTGCTGACGGAAAATTGTCGTGTCAATTATATCAAAGAAGTGCCGATATTTTCTTAGGTGTTCCATTCAATATTGCCTCTTATGCTTTATTCACAATGATGATTGCTCAGGTTTGCGGTTTAGAGGTTGGTGAGTTTGTTCATACTTTTGGAGATGCCCATATTTACAGCAATCACATGGAACAATTGGAATTACAATTAAGTCGTGATCCAAGACCGCTTCCGAAGATGAAAATCAATCCAAATGTAACCAGCATTTTCGATTTCAAATTTGAAGATTTTGAATTGATTGACTATAACCCACATCCGCATATTAAAGGCGCAGTTGCAATTTAACCGCATGTAAATTAACCTTAATCACCTGTTTTAATAATAGTTACAAGTGTTTAACTTTATTTTAACACTGGGATTTATTTCATATCTTTAATTTTGTTTAATATTTTTTTAAATTTGTTAAACAATATTAATCCCCAACATCATGAAAAATAAAATACTACTTACCCTATCCTATTTACTCTTCATCTTTTCCGTTGTATATTTTATATTACCAAACAAAAATGAACAAAAATCTGTACAAGGTAAATTAGAAAAACAAAAGCAAACAAAAACAAAAAAAACAGTCGAGCAAAGAGCTTTATTCAACGAATTGCGTTTACAATATGAAATCATAAGGCAACGAAACCCTTACACTGGAACTGTCACAAAAGAAGAAAAATCTTTGGAGTTATCAGATGCTAAAAACGCACTCACAATGTCTAACAACTTTACCAACAGAGCGCCAGAAGCATCATATATCTTAAGAGGTCCTGGCAATTTTGGAGGAAGAACAAGAGCACTTGCTGTCGATATTTCTGACAACTCCGGCAATACTTTATTAGCTGGAGCCATAAGTGGTGGTTTGTTTAGATCTACAGATGGCGGATCATCTTGGTCAAAAGTATCTCCGAATGACGAAATACACAATGTTTCTGCTATTGCCCAAGATACAAGACCTGGATTTCAAAACATTTGGTACTATGGCACTGGTGAATTATCTGGAAACAGTGCTTCTGCCGGCGGAGCCTTTTTCTTCGGAAGAGGTATCTGGAGATCAACTGACAGTGGATTAACATGGACACAAATCACAAATACAGACTCTGATCAAACAGCTTTTGACAGTGTTTTTGATTTTGTTCATTCACTTGCTGTTCATCCAACTACAGGAGATTTATTTGCAGCAGTTGGTGGACAGATAGTACGAATCAATAATTTTGCTGGTGGAGGCACAATTACAGCTGAACTTTCTGACTCTCCACTTAGTGGTACAGAGATTACTGATGTTAAAATCACATCAACTGGAAGAGTCTATGCATCTTTTTCTGGAGACGCGACAAATCGTGGTGTATGGACATCAGCCACAGGAACAGGTGGTTGGTCAAATATTAGCAATGGAACTTTTAATCCTAGCGGAAGAGTTGTTTTGGGAATCGCTCCTTCTAATGAAAACAAGGTATATATTCTTTTCGGAAATGGTAATAACAGTAACTGCGCCACATCGACACAGGAGGCAGATTTATGGCTTTGGAACCAAGGAACAACATCATTTACAAATTTCAGTAATAGATTACCTTCTGAAGGTTGCGGAGGCGCAGATCAAGGCAATAACCCTCTTTCAATTCAAGGTGGTTACGACCTAGTTGTAAGTGTAAAACCCGACAATGAAAACTTTGTTGTCATAGGAGGAACAAATGCCTACAGAAAAACAAACATAACATCTGCTGGAAGATTTACTAGAATAGGTGGATATGCTAGTAATTCAAGTTATGCGAAGTACACAAACCATCACCCTGATATTCATGTATTATTATTCAATCCATTCAACAACAATGAATTATTTAGTGGCTCAGATGGAGGAATTCATCTTACAAATAACATCAACTCTGGAACGATCACTTGGACAAACTTAAACAATGGTTACCAAACTTTTCAGTACTACAACACAGCTATCGATCCTGTTTCTAATTCTGATTTTGTTGTGGGAGGGGCCCAAGATAATGGAACAACCGTTGGAGGAACAACTGTCGGTTTACCAGACGCTTTAGAACATTTAGATTTTTTTGGAGGTGATGGTGCAGCTGTTGCTATATCAGAAGACAACAACCCAAATGCAACAATTTTTATGTCTACGCAATTAGGACCGATTTACAGATTTATTAATGGTTCTGGAACTTCTGTTATCACTCCAAGTGGGTCAAGTAGTGATTTTGTAACCTATTTCTATTTAGATCCAGATAACAATAATGCTTTGTATTATGCTGGACAGAATCGTCTATGGAGAACAACTAACTCTTCTTCTGTGAATTCAGGATCTTGGACGAATATGGGAACAACCGCAAACTTTAGTCATTCTGATCGTTTTACAGTTTTCGCAACAACAAGAGGAGCATACAACCCTGCTACAAGTTATCTACTTTTAGGAGGTGACGATAGTCATATATACAGAATGAATGACCCTCAAAACGCAGGAGCATTTAACGCTACATCTACAACAGATATCACACCACCTGGCGTTCCTTCAGGAGCAGTTGTAACTGGACTAGCAATTCACCCAACTAACAGGGATATTGTAATGGCGACTTATTCAAATTACGGTATTCAGAATATTTTCCTCACAACAAATGCCACCAATGCTACTCCTACATGGAATGTTATTGAGCGAAACTTAGCGAATTTATCAATAAGATCTGCCGCAATTACAAGAGTTGACGGAGAGGATTTTTACCTTGTTGGAACTGCCCGTGGACTCTACAGCACTACTGACCCAACCACTACCGATTGGATCAGAGAAGCTCCAAATCAGATAGGTTTTGCTATAGTTAGTACATTAAATTATAGACCGTCTGACAATAAGTTGTTGGTAGGAACCCATGGTAATGGAATGTATGAGGGAACTATAGTTAACAACACTCTTAGTATTGAAAACCCTGATGACTTATCATCTACTGTAAGCTTATATCCGAACCCAACAACAGATATACTCAATATTGATTTCAAGGAAAATGTTAGTCAAGTACAATATGAAATTATTAATATGTTAGGTCAAATTGTATTGAAAGAAGATTCAACCTCATCAATTAATGTCTCAAATCTCAAAAGTGGGCAATATTTTTTAAAAATTATTATTGGCGATAAACAAGTTATAAAAAGATTTGTGAAAATTTAACTTATGACTGAATAGCAATATCATGGCCTTAGTTCTAGAACTAAGGCCATTTTTGTGTTTTTACAAAGTGTTTTTGATATCTTTGTTATGATTCTTTTAGGTAAGATTAAAATGATTGTAGAACTTACTATTAAAATCACTAACTAGTATTCATGAAAAAAATCTTCCTTCTTTTACTTTTACAGTCAACTTTACTGTTCTCACAGAATAATGAATTTATATCATACAATCATTGCCTAGAAGCTATGGCTACGGCAAATGAAAAAACTGGATGTATCCTCAGATCTTTTGAAGATTCACTCTTTGAAAAAATAAAAAAACATGAAAAACATCTAAGTCCGGGAAAATCAAATACGATACTTTATTTTTACAAGTTCCATTTGGATGAATCTGGAAATGTTCGATTATTAGAGTTTAAAAGCAAAGAAGAAAAACCAGCTGAAAGAGCTCTTTTAAACATGTATAAGGATGTAAAAGCCACAATCTTTACCGATCTTGATGAAAGCCCAATGACTATCAGTTTTTCAGGTGCATTTCGCATTTCCAGAATTAGAGGTGAGTTAATCATGACTGTTTCGTCAATTGAAGAATTTGAAAAAAATGAAAAACGAGAAGTCCCAGATATGGACAGAGCAACTTTCCCTGTACATCCT
>JABSPN010000211.1 GCA_013214425.1 Flavobacteriaceae bacterium
AAAACACAAGAGTTTATAAAAATACCTTATCTTGAAAATCAAAAGCAGCCACAAGCCATTAATAAAGTCATGGTGAACGCGGTTGGATTTGGTGGAAATGCTGTTAGTATTTTACTCTCAAGAAACTAAAATATTAGCATAGTATTTCCTATTTTTGACACAGAATATTAGATCATAATATGAGCGAATTGAGACACAATTGGACGAAAGAAGAGATACTCGAAATTTATAATAAACCTTTAATGGAACTGCTTTATGAAGCAGCAACGGTACATCGCGTACACCACGATCCCAACACGGTTCAGGTGTCTACCTTATTATCCATTAAGACAGGTGGTTGTCCTGAAGACTGTGGTTATTGTCCACAGGCGGCACGTTATCATACCGAAATTGAAGGGAATGATTTAATGTCGGTGATGCAGGTAAAAGCACAGGCTCTAAGGGCAAAATCTGGAGGAAGTTCCAGAGTCTGTATGGGAGCAGCCTGGAGAAATGTAAAAGACGGACCAGAATTCGAACAAGTCTTGGAGATGGTAAGAACCATTAACAAGCTTGATATGGAAGTATGTTGTACGTTGGGAATGATTACTGAAAATCAGGCGCAACGTTTAGCAGAAGCTGGTTTATATGCTTATAATCACAATTTAGATACTTCAGAAGAGTATTATAAAGAGGTCATTTCAACTCGTGGATACGAAGATCGTTTACAAACTATCGAAAATGTTCGTAAAACGAATGTGACGGTTTGTTCAGGAGGAATCATTGGTATGGGAGAAAAGATTGAAGACAGAGCCGGTATGTTGGTGGCTTTATCAACGTTGAATCCACAACCAGAATCGGTGCCAATTAACGCTTTAGTAGCGGTTGATGGAACTCCGATGAAAGATGAGCAACCTGTTGAAATCTGGGAGATGATTCGTATGGTAGCGACTACACGTATTGTATTACCCGAAACTCAAGTACGTTTGTCTGCCGGAAGAACTCAAATGAGTAGAGAAGGACAAGCGATGTGTTTCTTTGCTGGAGCGAATTCTATTTTTGCTGGTGATAAATTATTGACGACTCCTAATCCTGATGTGAACGAAGACATGAAAATGTTTGAGATGTTAGGATTGAATCCGCAGAAACCTTTTACAAAAAAGGTGCAACCTCAAACTGTTGAAGCAGAAGATTCAGAATTTGAAGCATTAGGTGAAAAACCAAAATGGTCTAGACCAGGTCATACAATCGAAAGAAACGAAGAAGCTAAGCAAAAGGCGAAAGTATTAAAGTAAGCTTCACTTACTTAATTTTAGAAAGCATTGAATTTAGTTCAAATCCCCCGCATATCGTCCATTACCAAGGAGGAGTTTCTTGAGCAATATGTGAAGAAACAGCAACCAGTTGTGATCGAAAATGCGATTCAGGATTGGCCAGCTTACCAGAAGTGGAATCTAGATTATATTGCTGAAATTGCTGGAGATAAAGAAGTGCCTTTGTACGATGACAGGCCAGTTGATTATAAAGAAAAATTCAATGAGCCACATACCAAAATGCTCATGTGTGACTATATCCAATTATTGAAATCGAAACCGACTAAATTTAGGATCTTTCTATACAACTTAATAAAGGAAGTTCCACAATTGCAGAAAGATTTTAAATATCCAGATTTAGGCCTAAAAATTTTAAAGGGTTTGCCGATGTTATTTTTTGGCGGTAGCAATTCTAGTGTATTCATGCATTTTGATATCGATTTATCTAATATTCTTCATTTTCATTTCCACGGAAAGAAGCGATGTGTGATTTTTCCGCCAGATCAGACGAAATACTTGTATAAAATACCACATTCTCTAATTGCAAGAGAAGATATTGATTTTGATAATCCAGATTATGAGAAATGGCCAGCCTTAAAATTGGCTCAAGGTTATGTTACAGAACTGAATCATGGAGAAATGCTCTACATGCCTGAAGGATATTGGCATTACATGAAGTATCTGACTCCTGGTTTTTCGATGAGTCTGCGCTCCATTCCGAAGAGTTTTAAAAATTTGTCTAAAGCGATATACAATCTGTTTATCATGAGAAATTATGATAACTTAATGCGAAACTTACAAGGAGAAAAGTGGATGAAAGCTAAATTAGATAAGGCAATCGTCAATACGCACAAAGCGAACAATATTATGGTATAAGCTCTTTTGTTTTGTCATAAACCATTTGAGATTCCCAACCTCTATACAGTAAATAATCAGCTAGTTTTTTTCGGCGTTTGAATTTATTCATTTCTTTGAGAGAGTTGTTTTTCTTTTCGGCTAATTCGTCAAAAGTGTTCAGGTATTCTTCTTCGGAAATTTCTTTTAAAGCCGATTTGATATTAAATTCAGAGATATCTCGAAATTTTAATTCTCGAACAATACGATTTTTACCCCAATGTTTTATTCTGAATTTTCCCCTGGCAAAACCTTTGGCAAATCGTTCTTCATTCAAAAAATTATGCTCAATTAAATGCGCAATAATGGTGTCGATTGCAATAGGGATCATCCCTAATTCCTGAAGTTTTTTACTAACATCCAAATGACAACGTTCTTGGTAGGCGCAATAACGTTCTAATTTCCGTTTGGCCTCATCAACACTAGTATGTAAAGATTTACTGTAATCCATTTATGGTAAAAAACCCAATATTTAACGGTTTCATAACGTATGATGTTGATAACTATATTTTTAAAGTAAAAAAAAGATAGTACTTTTGTTACGGTTTTATTTAGTATTAATTGATTTGTGGTAAAAATATGAAAAAAGCTTTACTCCCATTAATTTTCTTATTCTCAACCTTTGTCTGTTTCGCACAGTACTCGGTCGACTTTGAAGGTTCCGGAGAAACCAAAGCAGCCTATGCTACAGGTAATGTAACCTTGAGTGGTTTAGATTGGACTTTCACAGAAGCCTTGATTGGGACATTGGCCAATGATTACAAGAACGGCACACGTTCTGCTCGATTACGTGGACGTAACGGTTCAGTGATTGAAATGGTCAATGACAAGGCAAATGGATTAGGAAATATTTCATTCACCTATCGTCGTTATGGAACAGACGGTTCTCAACAACCCTGGGCTGTAGAATACAGTTCTAATTCTGGAGGAAGTTGGACTCAAATAGGAGCTGATATTACTCCAACAGGAACGGTACAATCATTTAATGAAAATGTTAACGTAACAGGGAACATTAGAATACGCGTTCGTTTAACAACTAGTCCTGGAACAGGAGGTAATAGAAGATTTAACATCGATGATATTGTAATTACTGATGAGGTTTGTACTCCCATAACAATTTCCGGAATTGCACCAGCTAGTGGGCCGGTAGGAACTCAAATTACTATTACAGCATCAGCTGGTGATTTAACAGGAGCAACTGCTACCTTTGGTGGTGTGGTGGCAACAGTGGTTTCTAGTTCTGCCACTCAGTTAGTAATTACTGTGCCAAGTGGTGCTACAGGAACAGATATTGTGATTACTGATGCACAACCTTGTGATCTAACCTATTCAGGATTTACGTTGATTGATACAGATGGAGCAGGTTGTGATTTCGTAGCCAGTTTTTCAGACTTATTTATTTCTGAAGTAACAGACGCTTCCTCTGGGTCGTTATCTTATATAGAAATTTTTAATGCAACAGGGGTTACTGTTGACATGACTGATTATGAAGTTCAGATAAGAAATAACGGATCTGCAACAGGAACTGATATCACACTTACAGGTACTCTAGCTCATGGAGATTCTTTTATCTTAGCTACTGCTGTTGGAAGTGGATGTGTTGTGCCAGGAGGAAATGCAGAATATGCAGATCAAACAGATGTTTCTCTAGGGATTAATAATAACGACTGTATTCATTTGGCCAATCTCGGAACTAGAATTGATACTTGGGGGATTTGCGATGGAAGTAGCTGGATTAATTCTGCAGGACTAGGTTCTGAAGGATATGATTTCCAAAGACTCAATGCAGCTGCAGCCCCTACAACTACATTTGCTTTAGCAGATTGGAGTATTATAGATTACGATGCTTGTAATGATAGCTATGATAATATACAAAACTATGTTGGAGCCAATCCAACTCCAATTATTAATACCCAGCCTTCAGTTTCTTTAAGTCCATGTGATATTTCTACAACTTTATCGGTCGATGCTTCTGAAGGAGTCGTTGGTGGACAAACATTAGCGTATCAGTGGTATTATGCTGCACCTGGAGATACTGGATGGACTGCTTTAACAGATACAGGAGTATATTCAGGAACAGCAACAAATACCCTTATGATATCAAATGTCATTGGTTTAGACGGGTATCAATATTATTGTCAGGTTAGAGAAAGTGTTGCAAGCTGTTATCAGGCATCTGAAGCGGTTACCTTAGACGTAACACTAGCTTCTGTTTGGAACGGAGCTACATGGACTGTAGTACCTGACAATACGAAATACGTATTTATTGACGGAAATTACGACACTAGTGTTCAAGGTAGTTTTGAAGCGTGTAATTTATTAATTGACGCTGGTGTGACCTTGGATATCAGAGCTGGTGATTATGTTAGTGTGGTGAATAATTTAGTTGTAGATGGAGATTTACAAGTACATCATGAGGGGTCTTTTGTACAGGTTGTTGATGTCGGATCAGTAACAATTAATGCTGGAGGTAATATCGACGTACATAAAACAACCGCTAGTTTGGTAGATTGGTGGGCCTATACATTTTGGTCTTCTCCAATAGTTGATGAAACGATTGGTGGTGGATTAGCGAATTCAAATCCGAACTTTAGATTTGTATTCAATCCAGCTAATTATTCGGATATAGCCCCTGCTGACGGATTGGATGACAATGCTGATGATTGGACTGCTGTAGGAGACGGAGATACCATGACACCTGGAATAGGATATGTAGCAATGGGACCTACAACGGGAACTTATCCGCAAACACAATCGGTTACATTTAATGGGGAATTGAATAATGGAGTGGTTACGGTACCTATTTCGATTGCTGGAAATCCAGATGATTGGAATTTAATAGGGAATCCTTATGCTAGTGCCATAGATATCCACGACTTTTATGCGGTGAATAGTACTTCTGTAAGAAATACAGTATATTTATGGAATCACTTGTCTGAACCATTAGCGTCTAATTCAGGGCCCTATGATTTAAACTTTGACACAGATGATTTCGCAACCTATAATGTTGCATTGGCTTCAGGTACTGCCGCAAATTCAGGAGGGTCCATCCCAACACGTTATGTCGCTTCAGGACAATCGTTCTTTATTGAAGGAACCGTAAATGGAACAGCTACATTTAATAACTCAATGCGAGAGAATGGGAATAATGACGGGTTCTTCTTTACAGACCCAATAGATGATAGCTTAGAAAACTTTTCAGGAGGAATTGTTGCAAACGATAGTCAAATTGGAAATACACCTACTAGCTCTCAAAGAGATTTATTATGGTTAAATGTAATAAATGAAGATACAAGAGCTTTTAATCAAATTCTAGTTGGATTTGTTGATGGAGCAAGTAATGCAGAAGATAAATTTGATAGTAAGAAAAGATTGAGTCCGTACATTTCTTTTTATTCATTAATTCAGGACAAAGGATTTACAATTCAAGGTAGAATGCCTTTAATAAATGAAGAGGAAAGAATTCCATTAGTGATTACTTCTAAGATTGCTTTGGATCAAACGTTTGAATTTACTATCGATCAGTTTGAAGGAACTAACATTCTAGATTATGAAATTTACCTCGAGGATAAAGATTTGGATATTTTCCACGACTTAAGAGCTTCAAATTATGAGTTTACTATAGGAGATGGTAT
>JABSPN010000212.1 GCA_013214425.1 Flavobacteriaceae bacterium
GAGTTGATTTTAAGAAAGCATTAGAAATACTCAAACAACAACAAAAGAAAACACAGCAAAAAGAACTTATTGATACTATTATGCAAGATGTTGTAAAAGGAAAAAGTTTATTTGAAGCGATTCGCGATACAGGTAAATTTTCTAATTATGAATTCTTCAGTATCAAAATTGGGGAAGAAACCAGAAGATTAGAAGCTGTATTACAACAGTTATATGTTTATTTCGATAAGAAAATTAAAATGAGGCGTCAATTGGTATCGGTATTGGCTTATCCAATTTTAGTTTTAGGTTTGGTCTTTGGCGCTTTGTATTTTATGCTAAATCATGTTGTGCCGATGTTTGCCAACATCTTTAAACAATTTGATAAAGAACTCCCTGATATTACCAAGTATGTTCTTTGGTTATCTGATAACTTTAGAACAATAGCTTTGGTTATATTTGCAATAGTAGCTGGAGTTATTCTCATACACAAATCACTTAAAGACACCGAGCAATACAGGAAAGTAACCACTAAAGTGGCTTTAAAAATCCCTTTCTTCGGAAAGCTGTTGAGACAAATTTATATCACTCGTTTTTGTCAAACCATGAGTTTATTATTGTCGGCAAAAACACCACTAATCGAATCGTTGGATTTGGTGCAAAAAATGATTTCATTTTATCCGATCGAAAAGAGCCTAGACACCATAAAAAAGGAAGTGTTAAAGGGAGCTTTATTCTCTACCTCCTTGGCAAAACACAGTATCTATGATTACAAACTGTTATCAATGGTAAGTGTTGGAGAGCAAATTAACCGCTTAGATGAAATGTTTGAAAAACTAGCTCATCAATATGAAGAAGAAACAGAACACAAGACAAAAATGCTTGGTGTGGTATTAGACCCTTTATTAATTGTTATTATTGGTTCTGTAGTTGGCTTTGTTTTGATCGCCATGTACGTACCAATGTTCGAATTAACTAAAGTAATCACACCAGGATAAAATATTTATATTTGGAGACTATGAAAAATTTTAGGAGAAAAACCAACACTGCTTACTTAAAAGCCTTCTCAATGACAGAGTTGATTATTGTGCTTTGTGTAATTGGGATACTGATGCTTCTTGTATTACCCAATAACAACAGTATTATCATGCAAGCAAGAGCAGTTGAAGCCCAAACAGAATTATCTCGTTTACAGGGGCTTCAAAAAAGTTATTTTTATCGTTTTGGTAAATATTCTAATGATTTTGATGCAATAGGATATGAGCCACACAAAAGCTTAGAAGAAGGGGGTTCTGCTTTTTATCGTATTGAAATTATTGAAGCTTCAACTAATAGTTTTAAAGCAAGAGCTACAGCGCAAACCGATGTAGATGGAGATGGTGATCTTAACACTTGGGAAATAGATCAGGACAGAATTTTAATTGAAGTATTAAGAGACTAATCACGAATTAACTAACAACAAGATGAAAATATTAATTTTAACAAGTTTAGCTATTGTATTGCTGCTTATTGCTTATCAGGACATCAAGCAACGAGCAATTCATGTCGTACTTCCAGTACTACTTTTTGCTATTTCGCTAGTCTATTGGAGCCAGTCTTTTATTCCATTAGAGCAACTACTCTATTCTTTTGGTTTTGTTTTGCTTTGCTTAGCTGCCATTGTCATCCAATTTTCAATTAAGAATAGAAGACTCGCTAACCCATTTAATGTAAGTTTTGGCATGGGAGACGTGGTGTTTTTAATTGCTGTAATACCACTTTTTACATTTTTTCAATACCTGATATTTTTTGTTTGCGGAATGCTATTCTCTATACTCGCTTTTGGAGTATCGCAATTGATCAAAAAAAATCAATTGATTCCTTTGGCCGGATATCTATCGGTATTCCTGATTTTATTAGGAGTCTATTCATTCATCAATCCTAACTATTTTTTTATATTTTGAACGTAGATGTTAACATACAGGTTTCAGTAGAAGCGCTTCAGAGTATTAGCGTTGATCAAGCACATCACTACGGAATTATTCCAAAAGAGGTGCAGGAGAATCGCATGGTGTTCTTTATTGATGAGAAGAAATACACTGAAGAAATTTCCGAAGAATTAGAACTCATTTTAGGAAAAGATATTCAGTTTGAAAAAACCAGTTCAGAAGACATTAACAAAGCACTCTTTGTTTATTATAGAAAATCTAGAAACGGAGAACAAAAATCTAATGTCTCTACAGCCAACAAGCACTTTTTGGAAGATCTTATACTGGAAGCCAAAGCGATTGGAAGTAGTGACTTGCACTTTGAGGTGTTTGAAGATGAAGCTCGCGTACGTTTACGTATTGACGGCGTATTAGTTGAAAAATATAAAGTTCCGAAAGAAAGCTATCTGGAACTGGTTAATAAAATTAAAATCGATTCTAATCTTGACATCACCGAAAAAAGGTTACCTCAAGATGGAAGAATCAATTTCCCCGATTTCGATATTCGTGTGTCAATTTTACCCACCTTACACGGTGAGAAAATAGTAATGCGTTTACTGGGTAAAGATGCCTCTGATATTTCTTTAGATTATTTAGGACTGGAAGAAGACGAAAAGGAAATCTATTTAGAGGCGGTTAAAAAGTCAAATGGTATTGTGTTAATTAGCGGTCCAACTGGTTCGGGTAAAACCACAACCTTGTATGCAACATTAAGGCTTTTAAACAACATCAAAAGTAATATTGTAACAGTAGAAGATCCTATAGAATATACGCTTAAAGGGATCAATCAGGTACAATTAAAAGAAAATATAGGCTTGACATTTTCAAGTGCATTACGCTCTTTTTTACGTCAGGATCCAGATATTATTATGCTTGGGGAGATTCGTGATGCTGAGACCGCTAAAATGGCCATCAGAGCTTCGCTCACTGGCCACTTAGTACTGTCTACCATACATACTAATTCTGCACTCGGTACGATTTCCAGATTAGTAGACATGGGAGTGCCTGCTTTCTATATCGCAGAAACATTAAACCTATCGGTTGCGCAACGTTTATTGCGTTTACTTTGCGATGATTGCAAAGAGGAACATCCACTAGACGAAAAAGAATTACCGAGAAATTTCAAACCACAAAAAAAGACTAATACACATTTCGTAGCCAAGGGTTGTGAAAAGTGTTTTTATACAGGCTATAAAGGAAGACGAGCTATTTATGAAATGGTTCCCATCAACCTAGAACTAGCCCAACTAATTAAGACCGATATTAATAAAATAATGACATACGAAAGTGAACATTATGTACCACTTTCAACAAAAGCATTTGAGTTATTGGCTAACGGAAAAACTTCTCTGGAAGAAGTATATCCATTGCTAATTACTACTTAAGGAGATAAACTATGAAGAAGATTTTTTTAATAGGATGTTTGTTTATAATTCAATTTGTTTCTGCTCAGGGAGAACTCTCTGATGGAGAGAAGTTAATTAATCAATACGCTATCAATAATCCAAAGCTCAATGAGGGAATGAAGGTAGAAATGTCTGAAACTCATCTGGATGATTATATCAGAACCATTGGGGTTGAACACGAGATCAATGTATATGCTGCGCCAGACCTTCATCAGGATATGGTCACTACCAATTTCTATGAAATTCCTGTAAGACAAATTTTCATCTTCTTAGTCAAAGAGTTCGACCTGAAAGTTAGTATCAATAATGAGGTAATTTCATTCAGGAAAAAACCTGTAGAAGTTGTAGAGCCTCCTAAAAAGAAAATTCCAAAAGTAGACGTTACTTACGATGATCGAAAAGAACTCCTGTCTATTAATTTAAAAAATGACAGTCTTCCAAGAGTAGCCGAAGCTATTACGAAAGCCTCAAAGAAGAATATTCTTTTAGCTCCAGACGTTAAGGAAATGAAAGTATCGGCTTATATGTTAAACAGTCCGTTTGATGAAGTGATTAACTTAATGGCTATGTCTAATGGTTTAACTGCTACTAAAGATGAAAACGGACACTATTTCTTACAAAAAGATACAGCTCCAAAAAATAACAAACAGAACAGTCCAGGAGGAAGAAATAATAAAAATAAGACTAAAAAGTCAGGCGCAGAAGTTGAAGTACTAAGCAATGGTTTCTTGAAAGTGAACGCTAATGATGCTAATGTGGAAGCTTTGATTGGTGAAATCGCTGAAAAAGTCAACGCTAATTATGTCTTTTACGACAAACTTGATCAACTGACCGCGACAATTTATGCCAATCAAATCACTTTTGATGATTTCTTAAAACATGTGCTAAACGGTAGTGAATTCACCTTCAAAAAAGACGACAGCTTCTACCTTATCGGAAAACGTGATAAAGAAGGATTACGAACAAGAGAGTTAATTCAGTTAGAAAACAGAGCCATGGAACAGGTTTTAGCCAAACTTCCAAAAAATGTCATCGAAAAAGTTGACATAAAAGAGTTGCCTGAATTAAATGGAATCATGGTTTCGGGTTCAAAACCAAATATTGACGAGTTAAAAGTATACATTAATCAATTAGACCAAGTGGTGCCTATGGTAATGATTGATGTCTTGATTGTTCAATATCAAAAATCTCATGAAGTACAAACGGGATTGCAAGCCTTGTTAGATAAAAACAATACTGTACAAACAGGAGGTGTATTGTTCCCAACAACGGATGTAACCCTGAACGCTAATTCAGTAAACAACTTAATTGATGCCTTTAATGGATTTGGTTTATTCAAAATAGGTAAAGTAACAAAGGACTTTTATTTAACCTTAAGTGCCTTGGAAAACAACTCTGTAATCACAACAAAATCAACACCTAATATCGCTACCTTAAGTGGTAAACCGGCAAATTTTAGTGTTGGCCAGAAAACCTATTATTTTGAACAAAATAACAACATAGTCCCGTTCGGAAATAACAGCACCATAACTCGGTCAGGGGTATGGAAGTCAGTAGATGCCAATCTAAGCTTAGATATCGAACCTTTTGTTTCTAAAGATGAACATGTAACCTTAACGGTAACGGTTAAAAACGATCGCTTTTTAGGAACTTCTGGAGAAGGAGCGCCACCTAATATTGCTACTCAGAATTTCCAATCAGAAATTCGTGTTAGAAATGGAGAGATGGTCTTGTTAGGAGGTTTAGACGAACTTAATAATGAAAACTCTGGTACAGGAACACCTTTCTTGTCACGTGTACCAGTACTCAAATGGTTCTTTAGTGGAAGAAGAAAAGCAAAATCGAAGTCTAAATTGCATGTATTTATTAAACCAACTGTAGTGTACTAATTGTGTTAGAAAAACTGAAAAACATACGATATCAATCTGTTAAAAGGATACAGATAGTTGAAGTACAATTTACTTCTGCTGGTTCTGTATATCACATCCTTCAGTTTAAGAAGACAGGAAATGACATTCAGCTTGTTGAGTTAAAAGAAAAAGTAGACTTTGAAGCTGTTAAAGGCATCTCTAAAAATACGCCTTTACTGTTGGCTTTCTCCGGAAAAGGAATCATCAGTAAAAAAGTAGGCAGTAAAGGGAACTATATAAAAGACATAATCTTTAGCGCCTCTGTAGATGATTTCTTTATCTATGAATTACAACAGGAATTTCACAATTATGTTTCAGTGGCAAGAAAGGATCTTATTCTTTCTGAATTTGAACAATTTCAGGAAGAAGGATTTCAAGTTTTAGACTACTCTATTGGTCCGTTTGTTGGAATCCATTTGGAGCAAATATTAAATACGAATAAGCTCTTAGTAAGAGATTATCATTTAAGTTTTCAGGAGAACACCTTAGAGAATTTTGTAAAATCGACAGAAAACGAAGAACTTGAAATAGGAGATACACGTATAAATTCC
>JABSPN010000213.1 GCA_013214425.1 Flavobacteriaceae bacterium
AACAAAAAAGGTTATTATACTTTAAGTGATCGCGGAATTTGGACCTGGGCAGATCCTGATAAAAAATCGGATTTAAAAATCTTTTGTGAAGGTGGTGATACCAATCCTGATGATATTTTATTGAATCCTTGTTTAGCTATTACATTACAGGATGCTCCTGAAGGGGCCCAAAAATTCTATGAGTGGTTAACGGGTGACGGACAAAATTATGTAGAGCAATATACTTTACATAACGGGCGCTTGTATTCGAAAGCTCCAGACCATAATTTTTATCCGTGTAGGACTTCGTGATATGTCATTTCTTTGAAGGCAGTAATATCTGACACACCCCTAACCCCTCTCGAAAGGGGAATGTAAAGCTCAATTAAATTGTTTTAATTATTTTTAAACTATGGCAACTATAAAACTTGTTTGTTTAGGCGACAGTTTAACTGAGGGATATGGAATACTTCCAAAGGACTGCTGGGTGAATTTATTGGCTAATCAGTTGAATATAGAAATCGTAAACTCTGGGATTTCTGGAGATACTACTGGCGGAATGTTATCTAGATTTCAACGTATGGTGCTTGATCATGAGCCTACTCATGTGATGATTATGGGAGGTACTAACGATCTCTATTGTGGTTTACCTCACAACCTGATTCTTGCTAATATTTTATCGATAACAAGGCAGGCAAGATATCATAATATAGAACCTATAATCGCTATCCCTACCGATGTATTGACTCCTGAAATAGACATTACAATTTATCAAGATGCTTTACGAGACTTTGCCACTGAAGATGATCAACAACTCATTGATTTTTCATCTAAACTTTCTCCAGATTGTTTTTTAGAAGATGGTTTACATCCCAACGAAAAAGGGCATATAGTTATGACTAAACTAGTTGAGGGGAAATTAATGAATCTGCTATGAAAAAGTTATTCCCTGCATTCATCGGAATACTTTTTTATGTCTTAGTTATCATAGGTATAAATATTGATTTGCTTCCTAAGAATAAATATTTAATCTGGGGGATTATCATTCTATGGGCTATTCTAGTCTATACAATTGTTTTTGGACTTATAAATAATCAAAAAAATCTAGTATATGGAGCTTTAGGAATTTATCTGATGAAAATTTTCTTTGCTATCGTAATGCCTATTTTTACCATTATCTATAAAATCTACATTTTTGAACATAAAAAAGAAAACGATAATTCAACTCTAGTAAAAGAAAAGGCATACGACAATCAAAAAGATTGTTATCATGTGAAATATGGTGTTTTCGTTAACAGACTGGATACCATAATTAGGTATTCAAAAAACGAGCGAGATTATGAACGTGTTAAATTGGAAGATCAGGAACATACCTATAAAATTAATTGGATAGATAGTTGTTCTTATGTTAGAGTAAACAATAATGGATTAGTATTGAAATATGTTAGATTAGGAGATTTTGATAATTCAATTCACAATATGTATCTCAAATCTTTTGGCACAAAAAACTCTGAGGAAATCATGCTTAGCGTAATTCAAATTGAAAATTAATTGACTCTCTTTGTAAAGAATAGTATCTTTATCATCTATGACAGACACGCTTACTTTTTTTATTCCTGAAATTCAGGAAGGGACTGGAGCCTATTTGGTTGATACTGGGATTTCAGCTGGATTTCCTTCTCCTGCCGACGATTTTAAACAGCATAAAATCTCGCTAGATCGGGAATTAGTTCGCAATAAAGAAGCCACTTTTTTTGCTCGTGTTAGTGGACAATCGATGATTGGCGCCGGACTTGACGATAATGATCTTTTAGTGATTGATCGTAGTTTAGAACCGGAAGATAATCGAATTGCTGTATGTTTTCTTGACGGTGAGTTTACGGTAAAACGTCTTCGTATTGAAAAAGGCCAGTTGTGGTTACAACCTGAAAATCCGAATTACAAACCTATTTTGGTTACTGAAGAAAATAATTTTGTGATTTGGGGCATTGTTACCAATGTGATTAAAAGGGTCTGAAACATAAAAATCCCCTCCTAAAAAGGAGAGGATTCTTTCTAAATCTTATCCATCAAAAATACCTGAACAGGATTTCCTCGTAGAAGTTGTTTGTGTTGCATCCATTTTTCATGTTGAGCAGCTTGTTGATTAGAATCATTACGTTCTTTAATCAGCATATGCAATCTGGCAAAGGCCAGTTTCTTGTTTTGCAATTGTGATCGTTCTTCACTCGCCTTTACCATAATCTTTGTAGGCTTATGCGTCACTATTACGGCCGTCTCAACCTTGTTGACATGCTGTCCGCCCGCTCCAGAACTTCTTGTGGTTTGTACCAAAATATCACCTATCTTCCAGATGAGTTGTTCGGGTTGTGCATATACTTTCACATTCATAAACCAGTTCTTTCGTTGGTGATTGGGTCGAAACGGACTTCTAAAAATCATTTTTATGGTTCCTTCCCATTCCTCCTGAAAGTTTTTTTGATTTCCCCTTACATGTAACCAAACCGATTTATAGTTCTTGGCCTTACTCAAAACCTCATCGATAATATCAAAATCATAGGACTCTTGCTTGAGCATTTTTTCTAAAACCAAGCGAACAGCTAAACAACACTCTTCTGGTCCTGTCCCGCTTGATAGTTGTATCCAAAATGTAGAGTTCATCTTCTTATGTTTTAATTAATATAACATAGAGTGCATTCCATCACTCAAAGGCATGAGTTCTTTTTGCTTCTCCTTGTCTTTTACTTTTTTAATGACCTTTCTCTTGTCTTTTATTCTATCGATTTGACTATCCATATAGCTTCTAAAATCGTTGTTTAAAGCAACAGCTTTGGCCTCTTTAAACACCTTAGTCGCTTCTTTTAATTCTTCTCTTTTTTCTAACAACATTCCCTTCTGAAACAATAGTCTTGCGACATCAATATCAGGCAATTGAAGTCCGACAGCTATTACTTTTTCTGCTTCTTTATAATTACCGGTATTCAGTAACAGGTTGGCATAGTAGTAATAGGTTGGAGTATATTCATGATCGATACTTAACGCTTCATTGTAATACTCTCTAGCTCTTTTATAATCGCACATTTGCTCATGGTAAATTCTTCCTAATAAATAATGAGCTCCTGCATGATTATTTTCATTACTTAAGACATATTGTAATTTCTCAATACATTGTTCAACATCCCATGGGTAGTTGTCTAATGCCTGAATAAACAATATGTCGGTTTGAAAATTTGCCATTCTATTTTTTGTTTTGCATTAAGGATTGAGGCTCTGCTGAAGCTCTTTTGTTGTTATTCAATCGCTTTATTTCAATACGGTTTTTGATACATTGATAAGCTCAGTATGACAAAAAAACTCAATATGAAGCGACTAGCAGTATCACAACAAAAAGCGACTGCCGAAAGCCTGACCGCGCTCTGTTTTTCAGAGCGCGGAAATGCCCTTAATTAGTATAATTTAACCTTTGTCCATTCGAACAATTTTAGGCGTAAATGTGCCTACAACATCTATTAATTCGGTCTGATTTTTCATCACCTTATGAATATCTTTATAAGCCATTGGCGCTTCATCTCTTCCGCCACCTAAAAGCGATACTCCATGATCTGAAAGTACTTTTTTAATTTCGCTTCCTGTGATTTGCTCTTTGGCTTTTCTACGAGACAGGGCTCTACCAGCTCCGTGAGAAGCTGAGGCTAATGACTCACGATTCCCTTTTCCTCTAACGATAAATCCGGGTGCCGTCATCGAGCCAGGAATAATTCCTAAAACACCTTCTTGAGCTGGAGTCGCTCCCTTTCTATGAACGATTAATTCTTCACCATTTACCATTTCTTTCCAGGCAAAATTGTGATGATTCTCAATCATTGCTAAAGGACGCTTTCCCAAGGCCTTCGACATTCTTCGGTGAATATCGTGATGACATGCTGAGGCATAATCTCCAGCTAAATTCATCGCCAACCAATATTCTTGTCCCTCATGCCTATTCAAATCTAACCAAGCTAAGTGCTTTGCTTCTCCTGGTAGAGGAGTTTGCTTCATCGCTAACTTTGTATAATGTTTCGCAATATTGGCTCCTAATCCTCTTGATCCGCTATGTGATAAGATTCCAATATACTTGCCTGGAGGCACTTTAAATTCATTGTTTTCATCATGAATTTCTACCATCCCGAATTCAACAAAATGGTTTCCTCCTCCCGAGCTTCCCATCTGTTTATACGCTTTATCTTTTAGCTTCTTTACAGTAGGAATATCCTTGAATTCTGGACGCTCGAAAATGGCATGATCTACATGACGCTTATGTGTTTCATAAGGGCCAAACTTGGTATGATCCTGTAACATCTGCAGATACTTATCTTTATGTCCGGCCAGATACGAAGGTGACTCATCGTAAATCGTCAAGCACATTCTACATCCGATATCAACTCCAACTCCGTAAGGAATAACTGCATTTTCTGTTGCTAATACTCCACCTATTGGAAGTCCGTATCCCGAATGTCCATCTGGCATTAAAGCTCCTGCTTTAGCAATGGGTAACTTAAGCGCAGTAAACAATTGATGCTTGGCTTCTTCCCTGATCTCATTTTCTCCAAAAATGGTGAAAGGAGCTCGTTGAGGATTCAACTTTTTGGCTTCAACTTTTACTGGCGTTATCAGTTCTTCAGCAATTTTTCCGAAGATGCCATCCCCTAAATATTTTTCAGGATTCTTTAATACTGTTTTTAATCGTTGTAAGACTTTGTCTTTACGCTCTCTATTGTAGTTTCTTAGCATTGCATCTATGGCAATACTTACTACCTTTCCTTGAGGATAGCCTAATGCTATCAGGTCTTTTCCTCTTAATTTCAATTTTGCCATAATGCTTCGTTTTCTATTAAACTTTCAAGAGATTGTCGTTTAAATTGGAATAGCTCTTGCTTACTTATTGAACGCTTATAATCGCTTCCATTTTTCCACCAACTCCATTTCCCATAATAGGAAGTATGCGCTTCATAAAAACCTGGCTTTTTCCTGAAAGCACTTAATAAATCGTATTCACTTTCCAGTTCAGGATCAATAATTTTAGTATGTGTCACGTAGGCTTTTGAAAACTTGATTCGATAAGCATCTTTTGGAAGTAGCGGATAATATTTATGTCGCCATTTTCCTTTACAATTTCTATAATGATGGACTCTAAATAATCGTTTCTGATTGTCGGGAAGTTTATTGTATCGCTTCCTGCTCATTAACCTAAAACCCTTATAAATAAGATACCTTCTCTCTTGACAATCCCAGTTTTTTTGGATTTTTACTTTGTCTTTTCCCCAAATTTCTGGTTTGCATTTTTCAAAAGAATCTATTAATGACTCATGGTTTTTATAACGTTCTATTTTATGGGTTAAAACGGTTTCTTTAAACCAACCACTACGAATCGGCTTATCTAGTTTATGATAGCCTAATTCAGGTATTTCTTGAGAAATTTGTCTTAACCACTTTTCAATTTTTCGTATATGTTTTTGTCTTTGTTCTTTTATATGTGCTGGTTTCATGGTGAACTAATTGATTCTACATCTATTAATTTCTCCTAAGCCCAATGTAACTTCCTGTTCTATTGGACAATCCTAATGCTCTGTATTCTTTTCATTTTATGCTATTTTATGAGGCTGCTTTTATCCTTCTTTAACTTAAATTCTGATTTTAATTATGCCAGTTAGTATTCAGAATATGACATTTTCATATAACGCAGCCTCAATTTTTAATAACTACTACATCTCGCTACGAAAACCAATACTTTAATAATCAGTAGTGCTATTCTAAATATCTCCATAGTATCTACTGAAGTTGTTT
>JABSPN010000214.1 GCA_013214425.1 Flavobacteriaceae bacterium
ACCCAGCACTGCATAGGAAAATAAGAACAGTTCAAAGGGTAAGAAAAAAGCAAGAGCCATTGAAATCAATATCAATAAGGTGTTGATTCTTTCTATTTGTAGTATCTTCATAAAGGCTAAAATAAATAAAAAACCACGCTAAAAAAAGCATGGTTTGTATATTCATTAGGTCATTATTGTTAATCTTCTAATTTCTTCAGAATTAATTGTAATTGTTTCTTCATTTCAGCATTCTCGGCTTGTAATTGTTGTATTTGCTGTTTCATTTCTTCATTTTCGATTTGTATTTCTTTAGGATCGTTCCCATCCCATAAAGAAGAATTTACATTTTCAGCATATTTAGCTCTTAACGCATAGGGTACACTCACGAATTGAGATGTTCCCATACTTACATAAGTCGTTCCTCCTGTTGGATCTATTTCTACTTCCAAATAATAGCTATCTGCTCCCCAGTCGATGGTTGTGATATCACCACTAACTACTGCTCCGCTCCCTATTACAAATTGGACTAATCCATGGTCTGAAGTAGTTCCTGAATGTGTTTCCTGATAAACTATAGTTCCTACAGCACTGGTTTGCCTAATACTAAATCGGAAACCAACATTTTGATTGGCTAATATATTTCCTGAACCATCACGCACTGCTGTTTGATAATTCATTAAGTCTGGAATATTACTAGCGCCCGCACTTCCGGAGTAATTAGACAGTCCAACCCATTGGTTACCATCCCAGAAATAGAATCTGGTTTCATCGATATCATAGACCATCATACCAGCTTCGGTTGCGCCTAATGATCCTGCTAAAGTTGTTCTTTCGCCAGTTGTTAAGCGATTCATTAAGAACCCTTTATTCGTTCCTGTTAAATCCATTGAAGCAAAAAGATTAGGCGTATCGGTTCCTACACCTATACTCAGCGGATTGGCAGCACCGCCCAGAACCATCGTGTTATCTACTATAGCCGTAGCAGCATTTCCAATGGCTATGGAATTATTACCTTGTACATTGGCATTATAGCCTATAGCAATATTATTGGTTGGATCTAATGCTCCTGGATCTGTAGAGGTAGCTCCGTACCCTAATACGATAGCGCCATTATTTTGAGCTATTGAACTTGTTCCTATAGCAACAGCTTGGGTATTGTCAATATCTACGTCTCTTCCTATACCTATCGCCTGAATTCCTGAAACTTGAGCGGCATATCCTATTCCAATACCATCTGTAGCCAAGACATCAGCTAGAGAACCTAATCCGACAACATTACTTGCATCAGCCCGAGCGTTATATCCTAACATCACCACATCATTAGCTCCGGTATTGTTACCCCCTCCATCAAGATCGGCTGCAGCACCAATTAATATATTTCTAGCATTGTAGTTTTGTCCACCACTCCCAGTTGACCCTGTATTAAGAAAGTCAGCAAATGCTCCAATTACGACATTATCCTCTCCTTCTCTATTGGAATATCCAGCTTCATATCCTAAATAGGTATTTCGATTTGCATTATTTGTTTCATTCGTTCTATTGTTGTCATAACCTGCTCTTGCTCCAATAAAGGTATTAAAATCACCATGTTCTGTAGCAGCTCCAGAGGCTTGTCCGATCATCGTATTATATCTTCCAGTTCCAATATCCACTCCCGCAGAGTCGCCAACCGCTGTATTTCTATCTCCTGTTTCTACATCATATAAGGCCTCATTTCCAACAGCAGTATTACGAAAACCTGTAGTCAGCTCATGCAATGCAGCGCTACCAACACCAGTATTGTCTGATCCAGAGGCAACTAGTGAACCTGTATGTTGGGTGGTAGTAGTAGAAGGGGAAGAGAATCCTCCCGCTCCAGCTGCATTTCCAACAAAAGTATTATCATCTCCATAAGCAAAATAAAATCCCGCTCTATCACCTATAAATACACTGTCATCACCACCAACTAAATTAAATCCAGCACCAGCTCCAACTAATGTCACATCGCCACTTGCGCTAGGATCATTGGCTAATGCATAATGATAACCCGCTCTGAAACCAATAAATGTTAAGTCAATATCACCTAAGTTATTAAATCCAGCTTGATAGCCAGCAAAAGTATTTCCATAACTAGTAGAGGCAGTGGTTTGCGTATATCCCGTTTGATAACCCAAAAAAGCATTATTACTGGAAGTTGTAATATTAGTTCCAGATTCTTCACCTATAAGAACATTATTGTCTCCCGATGATATGGAACCACCTGCATCGGCCCCTAAAGTTACGTTATTCGATTGTGATATACTTAACTGAGTAAAAAGCAGAACAAAAAAAATGAGTTTAAAGGAATAGTGAGTTTTCATATTATTCGATATAATGAATAACAAAGATAAGAAATCTTAACAAAGTTTAATTAAACATGTCTTGTTAATAGTTAGATAAAGTTAGGGCAATCCTTGTATTTATAATTCACTTAAATCAATTATCTTGCAGGTCAAAATCAAACTAATGACTGAAGTCAAAATAGAAAAAACAGCGCTACTCATCAGTTCTTGTTTTATCCTTTTGTTTGTTTTAGGATATTTGTTTCCTAATTTATGGTGGGGAACACATTTCTTTTCATTCTTAAATGGAGCACAACTAATCGTTTTACTCCTTTTAATAGCTGTTGGTTTTATATTTCAGTTTTTTAAAATCGATTTAAAACTTCCTGCTCAACTTAATATGAGTTTTTGGGCAGTTTTATTAGTATCCATTCTATATGGGATCATTGTCTATGCCTCTCCTGTGATTGCAGATTATTATGGTGATGCTTATAAATATCTAGATGTGACCAATAAAACAATTCCTATCATTCCGAAAGGTACTCATGAAGCATTTTTTAGCATCGACATTAGTCCAGATGCTGGTGAACAAAGAATTCTAGCTTTGGTTACTTATATTGGATATTTTTTTAAGACAACCTATAAAGAGGCTTTTCAGCTTTTGGGTGTTTTTTTTGGGAGTTTATTTGCTTTTACTTGGATTTCATTTATCAATAAACAAGTCTCATTATTATTGTCTAAATTCCTATTAATGTTAGCTGGACTTACGGCTCCTTTTACCCTATTCTTTTTTGGACATCTTGAGATTTACGCACCAATATACTTTTTCAATTTACTTTGGTTGACTCAAATTGTCTATTTTATTCAAAATCCAACAAAAACAAAAGCTGTTGCCCTTTTTGTTTTATTGATTATCTGTATTTTCTCCCACGGTTCAGCCTTATTATATTTACCAATTTTTGTTTTCCTTGTTTTGAATCATTTGGTATTTTATCAAGCTATAAAGGTTAACTGGAAACAAATTTCAAACTTCCTATTTATTCCTGTTGCAATTGCTGGTTTAATACTTTATTTCTTTGTTTTCGAAGACCATATTGATAACAGAAGTTTCAAAGAGGGAACTATCCGTGCCTGGCAGCATCTCTTTTTACCGCTATTCAGCCCTGATCCCCCTTTAGACAATTATAATATTCTTAGCTTCAATCACCTTTTCGATTATTTTAATCAAATCCTATGTTGGAGTCCAGTTGCTTTATTCCTAGTTGTATTGATTATACTAACAAAGAAAAAAGTCATCAATTGGAGTGATCACAGTATTACTGCTATTGGTAGTATCTTTATTTTATATGCAAGTCTGTTTTTTGTTATCAATCCGCTAATCTCAATGCCCAGAGACTGGGATTTATTTTCTTTACCTGCTATTCCCTTACTGGTACTAACGTGCATGTTGCTAAAGCAAGTTGAAAAAGAGTTACTTACTCATAAGGTTCTGCTTAACGGTTTTATTATCTTTGTGGTATCCTTTTCAGTATTTATGAATCATTATGATAGAAACAGGTTAGCTGATCGCTTAGAAGCCCTGGCATTCAGGATAAATGATAGTTATTATGAGTGGACCTCACAGACCTTTAGATTCTCTAATCATTGTCGCAATAAAAATCCTAATTATCTAGAACGAAATCAAGTTATCATAGAGAAGTTAAGACCTAATGCCAAAAAGGGTATTGATTATGAATTTGCAAATCTACTTTATGAGCAAGGTAAAGCACATACCAGAAATAACAAATTTAATTTTGCTTTAGAGCAATACGAGGAGGCTTTGATTTATTACCCCAATCATTATCAAACAAAGATGAAAATGGTTGAACCCTACTTTTTCCAAAAGCGATATGAAGAAGCCTATCAGGTTGCCAAGGATCTTGTTATTGTTGGCTATCCAAATCCGCAAAAAGCCCACCGTATTGCTTTGCATTGCGCAATTGAAGCAAAGAAGTACGATGAAGCATTAAAAATTACAGCGTTTTATACAGCTAATTGGGCTGATGATTTTGTGGAACAAGTTCATTATAAGCTGATAAAAGGTGATAGTTTGGATACTATCAAGTATTTATTTAAGCGTTAATCCTCAATCGAATTGAGTTCAATTAGTGCTTGTTCGTTTTCAGGATTTATTGCTAATATCTTTTTAAAGTCTGAAGAAGCTAAGTCATTTCTACATATGAGTTTATATAAAACTCCTCTGTTGAGGTACGCGATTTCTGATTTAGGATTCAGATAAATAACTTTGTTAAAATCGGCTATGGCTTTCTCCTGATTATTTTGATTTAAATATGCCAAACCTCTATTGACATAAGCCTCTTCATAATCTTGTTTTAGCATGATAGCATTATTGTAATACTCAATAGCACTTCTGAAGTCGCTAATATTCATAAAAAGATCTGCTAAACTCTTATGTGTTGACGCATCGTTGGGCCTGTACTGAATTGAGTTTTTATAATCACTTATAGCTTGATCATTATTCCCTATTTTCAGGAAAAGTTCTGCTCTGTTCTTGTAGGTCTCAGGAAGAATCTTATTCAGTGAGATTATAGCTGAATAATCATTGATAGCCTTTTTATAAGCGCCAATCTTCTCAAAATAAATCGCTCTATTATGATAACAGAAATAGTTAGTTGTATCTGAAGTGATAGCAGCATCAAAATCAAGAATAGCTTCTTCTTCTCTACCTAGTTTTGTCAATAAGATCCCCCTATTCAATCGAGCTGGTAAATAATCACTCTTATTTTCTATAGCAATATTATATTCTTTTAAGGCTTCTTGATCCCTCTTCAAAATTCCCAATAAAACTCCTCTACTATAGCGGATATTATGTAGTCTTGGTTCTAACTCGATGGCTTTATTATAATCGAACATTGCCTTTTTATAATCTTTATGCTGCACTCGATAACTAGCTCGATTATAGTAAGCTAAAAAGTTTTCAGGGTATTCCTGAATCACTTTAGACCACATTGTTTCTCCATTTTCCCAGGTTCTTGATTGAACAAAAGACAATCCTGCTATTATTACGAGATATATAATCGCTATAGACTTCAAAACTTTATATTTGACTATTAAGTTCTCATAACTAACAGCCAACACATAAAACAAACCTAAATAGGGTAGATAGGTAAATCTATCTGCTGTTATTGCTTTGGCAAATGGTAACACTTGTATTACGGGTATTAAAGCAATAAAGAAAAACCCAAATCCGAAGCAAATATTTCTCCATTTTTTGATTTTCCAAATTAATATGATGACTAAAATCAAAACTGGTAGTGAACTTAAATACATATAAGTAGTTGCTTCTCCTATTTCACCTGGATAGGGATTAAAGGCGCATAATGTATGCGGCACTATTGCTTTGATTAAATAGGTCATATAACCATAAAAACCAATAAAGAGTGTTTGACCATAATCGACTAACTCCTTTTCTAGTAAGGCTCCTGAAGTATTCTGGCCTT
>JABSPN010000215.1 GCA_013214425.1 Flavobacteriaceae bacterium
CTGCTAAAAAAGAGTCATGCCAAAAATATCAGCAAAGGGTTTTGCAATGCCCGAATCGCCTATCAGGAAGTTGGTCCCATATGCAGAAGATGCAAAAAAAAGAGGAACACAGGTACTACATTTGAATATTGGTCAACCAGACATTAAAACCCCTCAAGTAGCGCTTGATGCGATATAAAACAACAACATTGAAGTATTAGCCTATTCAAGATCTGAAGGTTCAGAAGAATACCGAACTAAAATAGCCAACTACTATAAAAACCACAGTATAGAGGTTAGCCACAATAATATTATTGTAACCACTGGTGGTTCTGAAGCTTTATTATTTACTTTCGGAAGCATTATGGATGTAGGTGATGAAGTGATCATACCAGAACCTTTTTATGCTAACTACAATGGATTTTCAACGGCCTCAGGAGTAACAGTTGTCCCAGTAATGTCAAGTATTGATGATGGATTTGCATTACCTCCTATTGAAGAGTTTGAAAAGCTAATTACGAATAAAACCAAAGCAATTTTAATTTGTAACCCCGGAAATCCAACAGGTTACTTATACAGCAAAGAAGAAATAAAAAAACTAGCCGCTATTGTTAAAAAGTATGATTTATTCTTAATTGCTGATGAAGTATATCGTGAATTCGCTTATGATGGATTAACACATCATTCTGTATTAACAGAAAGCGGATTAGACGACAATGCTATCGTTATTGACTCTGTCTCTAAACGCTATAGTATGTGTGGAGCACGTATTGGATGTATTGTTTCAAAAAACAAAGATTTCATAGCAACTGCTCTTAAATTCGCTCAGGCTAGATTAAGTCCACCAACTTATGCTCAAATCGCTTCTGAAGCAGCTTTAGACACTCCACAAAGCTATTTCGATGATGTGATTGAAGAATACACCGATAGAAGAAACACTTTAATTACTGAATTACAAAAAATTGATGGCGTAAAAGTAGCCACTCCTAAAGGGGCTTTCTACTGTATCGCTGAATTACCTGTGACCAATGCCGATGATTTCGCTCAATGGCTTTTAGAAAAATTCGACTTAAACGGACAGACTATTATGGTAGCGCCGGCAGCTGGATTCTATTCTACAAAAAACACAGGATTAAATCAGGTTCGTATTGCTTATGTGCTTAAAAAAGAAGATTTGATAAGTGCTGCAGCTATTTTAAAAGCAGCCTTAACGCAATATAATGGATAAAATCCAACACAACATATCATTAAAAAACTACAACACATTTGGCATCGATGTAAAGGCAAGATCTTTCATTGAAATTAATACTGTAGCAGCGCTACAAGAGCTTACAACTTCCGAAGAAATGTCTAACCATTTCCTATTGGGAGGTGGGAGCAACATGCTTTTAACAAAAGATATTGATGCCTTAGTTGTTCACCTCAACATTAAGGGTAAAAAGATAATTGACGAAGATGACAACCATGTCTGGATCAAAGCTAATGCTGGTGAGAATTGGCATGATTTTGTTCTTTGGTGTATCGATCAAGATTTTGGCGGCTTGGAAAACATGTCCTTAATACCTGGTAATGTTGGCACTGCTCCTATTCAAAATATCGGAGCATATGGAGTAGAATTAAAAGACTCTTTCATTGAATGCGAAGTTGTTGAGATAGAAAGCGGATTGGTTAAGCTATTTGATCATGCCTCATGTCAGTTTGATTATCGAAACTCTATTTTTAAAAGTGAGTTAAAAGGGAAAATTGTGATTACTTCAGTAACATTCAAGCTCACAAAAAAAAATCACACACTCAACACTTCGTATGGGGCTATTGAAAGTGAATTGTCTAATATGGGAATTGATTCACCAACAATCAAAGACATTTCTGATGTGGTAATCACTATAAGACAATCTAAATTACCAGACCCTAATACTTTAGGGAATAGCGGTAGTTTCTTTAAAAACCCTGTGATCTCAAAAGAGGCTTTTGATCTTTTTATTGCAAAGCATCCTGAAGCCCCAAACTATAAAGTTTCAAATACCGAAGTTAAAATACCCGCAGGTTGGCTTATCGAACAAGTAGGTTTTAAAGGGAAACGATTTGGAGATGCTGGTGTACATAATAAACAAGCCCTTGTATTAGTGAATCACGGCCATGCGAAAGGTGAAGAAATCTGGCAATTAGCCATGAAGATAAAAGCTGCGGTAAAAGAGCAATTCGACATAGACATTACTCCTGAAGTCAATATTTATTAGTACTTTTCTAAAAAAATACAAGCTATGAGTGTTGCGCTTAAAAGAATCATTATTCTAATAATAGCATTCGCATGTTTTTTCTTTATAGTATCAATCTATTTTGCTAAAAAAGCTTCAGATGAAGTCTTAGACAGCTTTGTCATTATGAATGACAAGCTGGAAGAACAAAATCAAATGCTTCCAGATTATGGTTCAGATTACAACCCAGAAGAAACAATTATTGATTTAAAAAACGACAATTGGGAAACTGCTTCAAACAAAACCTATAGTTATATCGACACTCTCAAAAAGGAGCTTTTAATAAATCAAGAAAGACCTTTTAATTATAAAAAGATGGATAACTCTGTTGCTGCAGATACACTATTCTTTACTGGTAATCGCTTGACCCAAAAAGGCACAGAATTTGTGAATCAAATAAATAATTATCGATTCTTATTACTGAAAACTGTTAAACCAAAGTCTAATCTGCATAAAGACATCAGCACTAAATTTAACACTGAAGATATTAAATCCAGAAATGGTTATCAAAATTGGTTACGCTATAATTTTGAAGGATTCCCAATAATTGCAACCATAGCAAGGCTTTCGTCAATGCAAGCAGATATAAGGACTTTTCAAAATGAGATTGCTAAAGAAAAATTACAATGAAAAAAAAATTCTACATCATAACGTTACTCTCAACTTTCTTTATGAACGGTCAAACAGGCTTGTTTGAAAATAAAGAAACGTTTACAAGACAAGATTCTCTTAGAGGAACCATTACTCCTGAACGATCATGGTGGGATTTAAAACACTATCATTTAGCAGTTCAAGTATTTCCTGAGACTAAACGTATCAAAGGCTCTAACATCATTTCATTTGAAGTTTTAAATGCAGCTAATATCATGCAAATTGATCTTCAAGAACCGCTTAATATCACCAAAGTTATTCACCTTAGAGAAGCTGATGAATCTGGAAAACCCATGCAGGAAGACTTAAGCTTTACAAGAGAAGGAAATGTATATTGGATTACTTTCCCAAAAGCTTTAACACTTAATAGTAGCCAAAAGATTATTATTCATTACGAAGGGATTCCTACGGAGAGTAGAAACCCGCCTTGGTCTGGAGGTATCACCTGGAGAAAAGATCTCTTCGGAACAGAATTTATCGCTTCTTCTAATCAAGGAATTGGTGCCAGTATTTGGTGGCCCAATAAAGATCATTATTACGACGAACCAGACCTAGGAGTTAATATAGATATTACGGTTCCAGAACATTTAACCGATGTATCTAATGGAAGATTATTAAGAACATCTCACAACAAAGAAGCAAAAACTAAAACATATTACTGGAAAGTTGAAAACCCAATCAATAACTATGGAGTTAACATTAATATTGGTGATTATGTCCATTTTTCTGAAACATACCAAGGCGAAAAAGGATCGTTAGATTGTGATTACTGGGTATTAAGTTACAATTTAAAAAAGGCTAAAAAACAGTTCAAACAAGCCGCCATGACTCTTGAAGCCTTTGAACATTGGTTTGGGCCGTATCCTTTTTACGAAGACAGCTTTAAACTAGTTGAAGCTCCCTATTTAGGAATGGAACATCAAAGCTCTGTAACTTATGGAAACAATTACAAAAACGGATATCTAGGATCGGATTTAAGTGGCACAGGCGTCGGATTAAAGTTTGATTTTATTATTGTACATGAGGTGGGGCACGAATGGTTTGCTAATAGCATTACCAACAAAGATGTTGCTGATATGTGGATTCATGAAGGATTCACTGCCTATTCGGAAAATCTATTTGTCAATTATCATTTTTCTAAAGAAGAGGCCAACACCTATGTTATTGGAACACGTAGATCTATTAGTAACGACAAGCCTTTAATTGGCCAATACAATGTAAACAATGAAGGTTCTGGAGACATGTATTATAAAGGGGCAAATATATTACATACTATTCGTCAGATGGTTAATGATGATGAAAAGTGGAGACAAATTTTACGTGGATTGAACAAAGATTTTTATCATCAACAGGTCACAACAGAGCAAGTTGAAAACTACATTATAGAAAAATCCGGATTAAATTTAGAAGCTTTTTTTGATCAATATTTAAGGACAATCAAGATTCCTGAATTTACGTTCAAAGTCAAGAAAAAGAAACTCTATTATCAATTTAACAATACAGTCGAAGGCTTTGGCATTCCTGTAAAAGTCTATGTTAACGGAAAAGAAATGTGGTTAAATGCTAACACTACCGAACAAGAGTTTTTAGCATCTGAAAAAATCACATCTTTTGAGATTGACCAAAACTTTTATTTGACTTCAAAAAAAATCTAACACAATAAAATTCTTTCATAATGAGTTATTTATATACCAAATCGACTTATTATGAGAATATTTACTTTAATCGCTTTGGTCTTTTTACTTGTTGGTGCAAGTTGTAAAAAGACTGAGGCTACGAAAGAGGTAGATTGTATTCCTGAAGACGATCTAACAAATCTAGCTTTCAATCTACAATCACCTGTAAAGAATCACAATCTCAAAGTTACGTCCGTAGCTTTTTATCCAACTAAAGACAGTACTATTGTTTTTAATTCAGGAAGTGAAATTAGTATTCCTGAACATGCATTTATTAGAAAAGATGGAACTCCTGTAACTGGAAAGGTAAAACTCAAATTTAGAGAATTCCCAACAGCCATAGACACCTACTTTTCTGGTATTCCTATGAAATATGGCGACTATCAATTCGAATCGGCTGCCATGTGTGAAATAACAGCCGAAGACCCTGATATTATGATCGCTCCTGGAAAATCAATACAAGTTTCATTGGCTTCTACAATTGACAACCAAGAAGAGTACAAACAATATCTTTTAGATCAAGAAACCGGAGAATGGTTTCTTGTAGGAGATGACTCTGTAGCTGTTAGAGAGACAAGAGTCAGGAGAAAAGGGCTCAAAAAGAAATGGATTCCACGCTATCAAACCAAATGGAGGTATAAAAAAATGAAAGCCATCTGCCCGGTTGAACCGCAGCTACCTGAAAAAGGAGATATCATTTACACCTACAAAAATGGCTTGTTCAAAAGTTATCACGGAAAAATATATGATTACACATCCAAGTTTAATCGATTAAGCTTTAAGATTGTTAACGACAATACGAACTTAAAGAAGTTTGACCGCAAATTAATTACAGTGATGGTTGAAGGGAGAACAACCAATGGTTATCGTGCCCGTTTAAGATATCGTGAACAGGATCGTTATGTAGAGCTTGTTCCTGTTTTCCCAAAAAACGATTACCATCTTGCTTATAAACTTTATCAAGAACAAGCTGAGCTTTTTAATCTCACAGATGAACCTATTGTAAAAGCAAGAAGCACTTCAAAGTATAGGGTTGAAAACGGTGGTTATTATATTTTCACTGATGGCAAAAGAACTTATAAAGAAGCCTCTATAACTCAGAAAAATATACGACGCTTTTTTACAGTAAATCAATTTGGCATCTATAATATTGATAAAATATACCGACTCGATAGTGAAGCAGAA
>JABSPN010000216.1:0-2509 GCA_013214425.1 Flavobacteriaceae bacterium
CGTCTACAACAATGACATTTACTTTCAACAACTGTTTCACGGCTATGTCGACTACAACAATTGCTGGAATTACTTGTACTGGACCTCCAATCGTATTTGAAGAAAACGCTACTAACTCTGAATTCGATGGATCTGATCCAAATGCTGAATTCTTAGTAAGCTACTTAGAAGATACACAAGCTTCTTGTGATGGACCATACCCTAACTCTGTAATAGGATTTACTAGACTGTAATAGAATAGTTTATCGATCATATAAAAAAACCCGAGCAATTTGCTCGGGTTTTTTATTGTATAGAAAGTTCGTTGTTTCTAATTTTTATATTTATCAGAATAACGTTTCCAAAGTTTTGTTTGGTGTGTTTCCAAACTAATATCTCTACCTTGGATATAAGCTTTAGTTAAAGAATTACCCATCATTTCTAAGGCATCACCGTTACTAATAAATAAGGTGGCATCTTTGCCTACTTCTAAAGAGCCTAAGGTAGTGTCCATACCTAAAATTTTAGCCGTATTAGAAGTAATAAGTTTTAAAGCATCTTCTTTACTCATTCCGTGAGCTACACAAGTTCCGGCGTAAAAAGGAAGATTACGTGTATTCATTTGTTCCATACTTCCGCTACCTTCTAATCCAACTAGAATACCTTTTTCATTTAGTAACTGAGCTAATTTGTAAGGATAATCATAATCGTCGTCTTCGTTATCAGGAGAACTATGAATACGTTGAACCAATACAGGTATAGTATGCTTTTTCAATAAATCTATCGTTTTAGGTGCTTCATATCCACCTACAATAGCAATATCTAATCCTTGATTTTGAGCAAAAGTAACGGCATCGATGATTTGCTTTTCATCGTTGGCATTAATAAAAACTTTTTTGTTTTTAGCCAATACTTCTTTCATACTTTCAAAGACGATATTCTTTTCAGAAGGATTCCCTTTTAGATAGTTTCTAGCCTCATTGAAAAAAGTATTCATTTCATCAATTTGCTTTTGATAATCTTTATTGGGCTTAGTCTCGGGGTTACCTGTCCACCATCCCGTTCTAGTAAAAGTTCTAGGCCAATTAATATGAATAGCATCATCTGTTTTTATGCTTGCGTCTTCCCAATTCCAGGCATCTAATTGAACAATACTTGAGCTACCAGCAATACGACCACCTCTAGGAGTGATTTGAGCAGTTAAAACACCATTGGGTCTAACAGACTCAACAATTTTAGATTCTGCATTATAAGCGATTAAACTTCTAATATGGGGTTTGAAATTCCCAATTTCAGCCTGATCATTTGTAGCCCTTACCGCTCCAATTTCAATTAATCCTAAAGTAGAGTTAGTAGCAATAAAACCAGGGTAAATATGCTTCCCTGATGCATTGATAACAGTTCCTGTTCTGGCAATTTTTGCATAGGCACTACCCACGAAAGTGATCTTGCCATTTTCAAACATTACAAGCGAATTTTCAATCACTTCACCATTTCCTAAATGGGCAGTTGCTCCTTCAATAGAAATGCCTTGTGTTTGATTAGGAGCAGGTGTTTGTTGCGCTAACATTATAGAGCAACTTAATAAGAATATATAAATAAAATGTTTCATTGTTCTAATTTTTTATTTGTGTAAATCTCCTTCAAAATCACAGTGAATGTGCGGCTTTTTCCACTTTCGAGGTGATTGAGTTGCTCCACCGTTATTCTTTTCGTTAAGCATCATGTTAATCAAATCATTTCTTTTAGATTTAATTTGTTGTCTCATGACTTTGTCTTTTTCTAAATCAAAATATACGGTTCCTTCAATAATTGTTTTTTCAGCTTTACTGTAAATAGACATTGGGTGCCCCGTCCATAAAACAACATCAGCATCTTTGCCAACCTTGATACTACCAACCCTATCATTTAAGTGTAATAATTTGGCAGGGTTTAAGGTAACAAATTTAAAGGCGTCTTCTTCAGAAACACCACCGTATTTAATTGCTTTAGCGGCTTCTTGATTTAATCGTCTAATCATTTCAGAATCATCAGAATTAAAAGCAACTGTTACACCAGCATCAAGCATAATGGCTCCGTTGTATGGAATCGCATCATTAACTTCATATTTATATGCCCACCAGTCACTAAAAGTAGAACCTCCAGCACCGTGCTCTTTCATTTTGTCGGCTACTTTGTATCCTTCAAGGATATGTGTAAAAGTGTTGACATTAAAATCGAATTGCTCAGCAACCTTCATTAACATGTTAATTTCACTTTGTACATATGAGTGACAAGAAATAAAACGTTCTTTATTAATTATTTCGGAAATCACTTCTAATTCGAAATCTTTACGGTAGGGTTGACCGCTTTTCTTTTTATTGTCGTATTCTTTTGCTCTGGTGAAATAGTCAACATATAGCTGTTCAACTCCCATACGAGTTTGAGGGAATCTTGAAAAACTATTCCAGTTACTTTGCTTTACATTTTCCCCTAAGGCAAACTTGATGAACTTAGGAGCATTATCGATCAACATATCTTCAGCGCCCCC
>JABSPN010000216.1:2835-5503 GCA_013214425.1 Flavobacteriaceae bacterium
AGTTGGATTGGAATTTTCTTTCCCTTCTTTTTTACCATTCCCTTGATCTCCTGATTCTTTTTCAGAAGCTTTTCTACTGGCGAACCAAGAACTTTCATTTCCATTTGGAAGGGTTGCATTTCCTTCTAGGTTTTTATTACTCTTGGAAACTTTGCCCATTAAACGAGCATATTCATTTTTGTCTTTTTCTGCAAAGTGAATATTGATCCAGTCATCACCATAAGAAATCTTACCTTTTAGTTTAGTAGAATCTCTTTTAATTTCTATACTTGGCTTTTTAGTACTTCCTTTAATAGTAATGTCGTAAGATTTACCACCAAAATTTAAACTGTAATCGCCATCAATGTCTTTAATGTTCATGTTTTCAAAAACATTCTTTTGTCCTTGAATCCAATGTTCATATAATTTGGTTTTCTTTCCGAAGACATCACCAGATGTAATCATAAAGTTAGCGATACTTCCTTTATTTAGATTTCCAATATCTTTTTTACCTAAAATAGAGGCAGGGACTGTAGTTAAAGCTTCTAATGCTTTGGTTTTATCTAAACCGTACTCAATAGCTTTTTGAATTTTAGATTTAAAATCTCCAGGCGATTTTAACTTGTGTAATGTTAAAGCAAAAGGAATATTTTGATCTGAAAAGGCTTTTAAGTTTCCAGGAGCTTGATTCCAATGTTTCATATCTCCTAGTGAAACCTTTGAGGCGTTAAAGGTGTTTTCTACATCATAAGCTTTCGGGAAGTTTAAAGGGAGAATATAAGTAGCATTTGTGTTCTTAATTTCTTGAATCCTTTGATACTCATCTCCACCTCCAACAATTGTGTATTGAACTCCAAATTCGTCACCAACTTTATCAGCTCTTATGTCGTTTAACCAACTGCCGGCTTCTATAATTTGTACTTCCCCTTTATTATTATTCAAGGCCTCTAGCGATAAATCTTTAGATTCGATATTTCCTTTTGAGTACCAATCAGCATCAGAATACATTTGTCTCATTAATGCCATGCCTCCCATAATTGAGCTAGGATAAGACTGACGTGAAAGGGCACTCTTTCGAAAAGAGAAATACTGACCCGATTTGTCATCTAATATTCTATTTGAGGTATTACCACTTTGGTTAAGGGCAACTAAAGTTCCAGTACCTCTGGCTATTGCGTCTTGATGATGTGTGTTGATAACCCCAAAACCAGCTTTTAAAAGCGCAGTAGCTGACTTTTGATCATATTCGAATTTTTCTGTGGCATTAGTTTCTGGTCTTACGTGATCATTCCAGTAATACCCACTTCTAGACGCGTGATATTGCGGGGATCTGCCGCCACCTTGTCTTTTCGGTGTTTTTACTCCAAAACCGCTGTATACATCGATAAATGAAGGATATATACTTTTGCCGTTTAGGTCTATTTTAGTAGCGTCTGTTGGAATGGATACATTTTTGCCAACTCCTGCTACTTTACCATTTTTAATAAGTAAAGTCCCATTATCAATAATTTGAGTAGGACTCACATAAATTTTTGCATTGGTAAATGCAGTTACTGATTTTTCGGGTGTTTTAACTCCGTCATTTTTAGGAAAATATTCTTGCGCGAAGGATAAATTCACTAAAAAGAAAAGGAGAACCCCAATTCTTAATTTCATTTGTTTTTATTGTTGATTGTAAATTGCTTTAAAGATACTTAACAACTTCAAGGCATAATGGATGGTTTAAGATTTTTTTAACGTTTATCTAACCACTGGTATTTCTGTATTCAAAATCCACTTCCGTAACAATTCTTTGTTATTTGTTAGATTGGCAATAACATAAATTTCGCTCAAGAAGCAAGGAGAATCCACGGCATCTTCAATCATTACTTTGTTGTCGTAATAGCTTGAATGTAAAAAATAAAGTTCTTTGTCTTTAATCAATAAGTAACCTACATGATTGCTTAATCCCACAAAATAAAGTCCATCAGTACAATCTGTAACAATCCGTTTTTTAAGTTCTTCATAAGAAAGATCTTTGTAAACGAGTAGGTTGTCTTCTTGATCTAATGTTAGGGCCTCATTCATACCAGCTTGTTGCGCTAATTTGTAACGATTGATATTAAAACCAAAATGTTTGAGTGTCGTCGAAACAAAATAACCACAGGCAACTTCGCCTTCATTTGGAATGTTGGTATGCCCTTCAAAATCCCACGGAGTTCCATACCAATGAGGAACTATATCATTCAACATGGTTGTGTAGAAATAATTTGAGGCTTCTGTCAGTGCTTTTTCCTGATCAGTAGTATACAAGTTTTTTAGTTGATTTCTCTTTGATGAGATGTTGCTTTTTAATGTGTTGTAATTTCCTTTTGGTTTGAAATTAATCCCAATATTTAAAGAATCTATAGGTTTTCTGGGGTCAATCTCTAAGTATTCTTCTTCCTCTTCTCCCTCATTAATTAAATAAACTTCTAGATTTCCTTTCTCTTTTTCATAATTAACCAGTAATGCAACTACATAACTATAACTTTCAATCCCTCCAGTCTGATTATTAGCTTTTAAAAAAGTGTCCAAGCTCTTTTTGAATAAAGGTTCTAACGGGTTCTCGTAAGCATCCCAAAATTCACTACTTTCTTTAAAGTTCTTTTTAATTCCAGGGTTAATACTTTCAAAAAGTAATTTAAAACTACTTTCATCTCTTACATAC
>JABSPN010000217.1 GCA_013214425.1 Flavobacteriaceae bacterium
ATAGGCATCAGAAGCTCTGGCATACAAAAGTCTCAGGAAATCATAAATCTCTGTAATAGTTCCAACAGTTGATCTCGGACTTTTATTAGTTGTTTTTTGTTCAATAGCAATAACAGGAGAGAGACCATCAATTTTGTCAACGTCTGGGCGTTCTAAACCTCCAAGAAATTGTCTGGCGTAAGCAGAAAAAGTTTCAATATATCTTCTTTGGCCTTCAGCATAAATGGTGTCAAATGCCAGAGAAGACTTACCACTTCCGGAGAGACCAGTGATCACGACTAATTGATCTCTGGGGATTTTTACATCTATGTTTTTTAGATTGTGTACTCTAGCACCTTGTACCTCAATATATTGTTCTTCCTGAGCCATTTTATTGCAAAACGCAAAGATAGTTATTTGCTTTTAAGATTGTATGTCTCAGTTAACTAAAATCTATTAATTAACTTATTTTTAAAAGCGTTATATTTACGAAAACTAAACACCAACCATAATAATGCTTAGATTCTTATCTGGTAGCACTAAACGACTTGCTTATATTGTCTTGATTTTGACCCTATTAATGGTCGCTTTTGCTGTAATTTTTTCTATTAATGATTATATCAATCATCCACAATTTGAACATTTTGATAACTACAAGAATATTATCGCAAAAATTAAGTCAACTAATGGCAAATCTTTATGGTTTAGACTTTTTTTTATAGTTGATTATATATGGGCACCACTATTGTTTTTCCTTGCGTATAAAATTATTAAACTTATTAAAGATTCAGTTTATCTAAAAAATGTCAGAATAAAAGGGACTAAAACCTTTGCTGTTTTCGCCATTTTTGCTTATTCTTTTGATGCTGTCGAAAATGCATTATACTTTTCACTTAATGAGGGGATTGGTAAACTCTTATCGACTATAGTAGGCCTAAAGAAAATATTCTATGTGTTAGCGTTTTTTGTATTTATCTACCATGTATTCTTACGCTATGTTTATCCGTATAAAACAACTATTTACAATTTTATAAAATCATCTGGTATTAGCTTATTCTTTATCATCCTAATACTATTTTTAATTACAGGTGTAGGTCAAGGGCCTACGCTTATTGTAGATTTGTTAGAAAGGCCACTTAATTTATTAGGCATCTTTTTTTTATTAACCTTTTTTGCCTTGACCATATCACATTATCCTATTTATCTTGAAATAGCTCAGGATAAACAATCGGCTTATGAGTTAGAAATGGAAACACGAAGACCCTTATTAGGTTTTGGAATCGTCTTTGCAAAAAGGAAGAATGGAAGTTCAGATTTTAGATTAAAATATTTACGTAGATCATTAGGAACATTTTTATATGTCACTTTTATGTATGTGGTTTTGCAGGTAGCCTCATTGTATTATGGTTTCAGTAGTAGAATTCCATTACTGGCTTTTGTATTACTACTTGTGCTTCAAATTTTTTACTACAGGAGAGAGAAGAGGAGAAATATGTATAATGACATTATTTATGGAACAATAAAAGGCGATCGAGAAGCAGCAGCACATAAAATCATTAAAATGGCAAAAATGTTTCCTGTTTTATGGATTTTAAGTACTCTACTATCCATTGTTACTGCTTTAATATCGGCACTATATGGTTGGTGTCAGGCAACCATTCTTGCAACATTAGTTACCTTGTTTATTAATGTGATGGCCTATATTTATTTCAGGTTGACAAGATCCGATTTGAAGTATGTGTTTTGGAGCCATGATCTGGAGTTGTTTAATCAGGGTATGTATAGAAGTCATGATAAAAAACAACTTATGGAGGAAGTAATCTGTAAATCAAACTTGAAAAAAGGATTCTTTCGATCTGTTGCCTATAAAGTAGGTCAACGAATTGCTTATTTGAGTGATAACAGGATTTTCTTAAAAGCTATGCAAAAGGCCGGTCAAGCCTCATTGATTATTTTATTGCTCATGAACTTCATCCCATCATATGCATTGCATATTAATGCGGTGAATGTCATTGTGTTGAATATAGTTGTGTTGTATTCTATAGTAATTATTTATATCAAACATGTTATTTTTTATAGTAGATATGAGGAGGCCAAGGTAAGCTCAACCGTCAATAAAGAGTCGAGTTTTTGGGTAAAACGCTATAAAACTTACAGAGATATTTTTAAATATATATCTCCTTTATTGATTATAGTAATCATTGCTTGGGCTAACTATAGTACGAGTAAAGGAAATGATTTACATGAAATACAAGTAGCCACTAAAAAAGTAGATATAAACAATCAGGTAAGCATCGATGAATACATAGAGAATTTCATCGATTTGCATTTAAAAAATGTAAAAGATACAACAACAGTTACTCCTATTTATTTTGTGGGTTCCTATGGAGGAGGACTCAAAGCGAATTTATGGAACTTAGTCTTATTTGAAGAGTTACAATCTAGAACCGATAATAAGTTTTTTGATCATGCGATTTGCATGTCTGGGGTTTCTGGAGGAACTATTGGAATTAGTAATTACACGATGCTTAGAAAAGAGGCAGAAGATGCAGAGGAGCGCAAAACTAGAATTGATACTATAGGAGTTTCTAATATTTTAGCGTCAGATCTTACCTTATTAATGGGAAGAGATTTTTTACGAGAGTATATTCCAATAGATGATTTCTTTGATGGGAAAGATCGTTCTTACTATGGAATGAGAGAACATGCCAAAATGAGTGGGATGCATGATCAGAAATTTGGTAAATATTCTTTTAGAGATTATTGGGCTAAAGTGTATAGAGCCAAAGGACATCACCCTGCTTTTATAGTAAATGCAACTTCAACTCAAGGTAAGCAAGGTGTTGCCTTGTCCTTGAAGCATGACAACAATGAAAATATATTCCCAGGAGCTGAAACCTTATTGATTGAAGGTGATAAAGATATTGCCTATTATGGAGCAGTATCGACAACTAATCGTTTTCCTTTATTGAGTCCATCTGCCAGAATAGCCGACAAAGGGCACTTTTTAGATGGAGGTTACTTTGAAAACTCAGGATTATTAAGTGCTAAGGGTTTCTTTGATTATTTAGAAACTGAAAACTACTTAGTTAAGGATTCTATTCAAGACAAAGATGGAAAACTATTGTACAACCTTCATCATGGTGATAAAAACTTACGAGTTAAACCTGTATTTATTAATGTAATTAATTCTCAAGACTATTACGTTAGGCAATCTATTGATGATTGGGATTTTACAAGAGGTTTGGAAAATGATGTAAGCGAAATAGCCTCTATTTTAGAAACTGTTGCGTCAACAGAGAAAACACCAAGATATATTACAGCATTAATTGAATCTGAGGGCTTCGATGTAAGAAAAATCATGATGCCTCATAATGTGACTTTAGATCGTGTAAAAGCCATATTAAAAGGAGATCCTAAAGACCTAATTGATTTAATGGATTCTATTCGAGTTCATGATTCTATTTTGAAATCAGTATTGGAAAGCGGAGCCTCATATAAAAAAGGAACATATTATCATTACGATAAGAAGAAATGGGGAATAGTAGAACCTCCGTTAGCAAGAATGTTAAGTACACCAGCAAGGCAGTATCAAAAAATAATGGTACACAAACATCCTGTGGTAGCGCAAGAAATTAATAAGATTAATTCTGAATTGAATCAATAAGCGCTAATATATTCTTGATACTTGTATCGCTAAGTAGCTATAAAAAAGCAAGTTAATTTTGTTGATTGACTTAAAAAAATGAGATACTGAGAAGAGATTTTTATCACTAAATCAAATTAATTAGTTAAATTTAGTGTCTAAATACGAGAACCTTAAATCTAAATACATGAAAAAATACTACTTTCTAATACTTTGTTCGTTATGCGCACTTGTAGTTCATAGCCAACGATATAGACACATGATTGAATCTGGAGACTATTCAGTATTTCAAATTCAAGCTGAAGCTGAAGCACATTTTAATATCGTCGGAACAGACCGCGGTGTTGGGTACAAACCCTATAAAAGATGGGAATATCAAGCACAACGATTGATGGACCAAAATGGGATGCTTAAATCTCCTGATGAATATTACAATGATTTAATTCAATATCAACAAGATTTTAATTCAAATTCTTTTTCTTCTTTTCAAGGGAATTGGACACAGTTAGGTCCAACCTATTGGGATGATTCTAATTCTAATGGATGGAACCCAGGTGTAGGACGTATTACCTCCTTGGCAATAGATCCTGCCGATGAGAATCATATCATTGTTGGAGGACCAACTGGAGGTGTATGGAAGTCTGTTGATGGAGGAACGAATTGGACAGTATTAACCGATAATCTTGCCAACATTGATGTCTATGCATTAACCATGGACCCAACTAATACATCAATTTATTATTGGGGCTCTACAGGTGGTAACATTTACAGGTCAACAGATGCCGGTGCTACCTGGAGTTTTTATGCTGATGCAGGAAATGGTACTGTGAATAAAATTCTCATAGATCCAACCAATACCAGTAAAATGTATTGTACTGCTTCAGGAGGAATTTATAAATCCACAGATACGGGGCTTACATGGAATTTAATTAATCCAAGTGCAACAAATGGTTATGATATAGAGTTTAAGCCTGGCGATACCAATACGATTTATGCTTCGGGTACAAATTATTTCTATTCAACAGATGGTGGGAATACCTTTAGTGCCCCTCAGGCATTTACGCAATGGAGCCAGGAATATATAAGTGGAGCAGCAGATTGGACAATTTCTGATACAAATCAGAATAATACAATCACACCAAGAACAGGTAGTGGAATGGCTCATTTTTATAGCGGGAATTTCAATGGAGATTCGACACGCTTAATCTCAGATCCAATAAACTTATCCGGAGCCACTAATCCAAGACTAAATTTTTATTATGCTAACGTAAATTGGGCAGGTGATATAGATGAGGTAAGAGTTTTATATAGAACATCAGCAACTGGCGCATGGACTCAAATTGCTAGTTACACTGCCGAAATGACTTCATGGACTTCAGTAACATTAAATTTACCTAGCCCGTCAGCTAACTACTATATAGCCTTTGAGGGAATATCGCGCTATGGTAGAGGTTTTAACATTGATGATCTTACTGTAACAACTGATAATTTAGGAACTGTCTTTCAAGAAGGATTTGAAAACTCTGGTGTAGCTTATGGAGGAGGAGTTAAAATGATGGGTGTTTCTCCTGATGACCCTACGGTAGTCTATATGCTAGAAGAGTCTGGAGGAATATTCGGAGGGTTCTATAAATCTACAGATAGCGGTGCCTCTTTTACTGAATTAGACCATACCGGTAAAAATTATTTTGGATATTCATCTTCTGCTTCTGACGATAGAGGACAAGCACCTAGAGATATGGATGTAGCAGTAGATCCAAATGATGTAAACGAAGTCCATATTGCAGGTATTTTATCTTGGAGATCTACAGATGGAGGAGTAACATTCAATATTACTTCACAATGGATACCAGGAAGTGCTGCTGGACAAAACATAGGATATTGTCATGCCGATATTGATTTACTTATGTTTTACGGTCCTAATTTATATGTAGCCTCTGATGGAGGATTATTTGTTGCTGAAAACACCAATACAGTAAACGCTAATTATTATAGAGATTTGACTACGGGTATTGGTTTAAGAGAATTTTACAAGATTGGAATTAGTAGAGGGAATACAGAAGTAGTAACAGGTGGAGCTCAAGACAATGGTTCTTCTGTTTATACCAGTTCTGGTGTA
>JABSPN010000218.1 GCA_013214425.1 Flavobacteriaceae bacterium
ATGATATACGTTGATAAACCAATTAGCATTCTATAAAGCTAATCATTTTTCATATTCTTTTTTTAAAACTTCAATATCTTCCAGTAATTTTTCTATCTCTTCTTTATCGGTTCCATCATAAGTTCCACGAATTCTTTTCTCTTTATCAACCAAAACAAAATTTTCGGTATGTATCATGTCAAACGGACCTCCGTCTCCAAGAGTTTTAGCCACACAATAAGACTTTCTGGCTAACTTATAAATCTCTCTTTTGTCGCCTGTAACTAAATTCCATTTTTTACTATCGACACCCTTTTCCAATGCATAGTTTTTTAATTGGGCTACAGAATCTCTTTCGGGAGTAACAGAATGAGATAATAACATGATATCCTTATCAAATCTTATTTTCTGCTGAACAATTTTCATATTATCGGTCATTATCGGACAAATAGTAGCACAGGTAGTAAAGAAAAAGTCGGCCACATAGATTTTGTCTTTATAATCATCTTGTGTAATGGTTCTCCCGTTCTGATTTGTCAAACTAAAATCGGCTATTTTATGATGCTTTTTTACATGCGCAATAGAACTGTCTAATAAGACTGGGTTAAAATCAGCGGGATGGTAAACTGGCAGAATTCTGTCTTCTTTCAGGATAAAATAAAATATAGTTAAAATAACAGCAGATAGAGCCCCGAGAATATAAAAGAATACTTTGTATTGCTTTACGTACGATAGCATGATAAATTTTTGTGCAAAAGTAACCATTTATAGATTAAATCTTTGTTAAAGACAGCATAAGCTTGGCCTTTATTTTTTCTAAATCTTACGAAAAGATTACATTTGCTGGAATTAAGAATTTTAGAATGGAACTTTTTATAAAAATAAGTCAATTTGTATTCATTATATCAGTCCTAGTTATCCTTCATGAGTTTGGACATTTTATTCCTGCCAGACTCTTTAAAACTAAGGTTGAAAAGTTTTACCTGTTCTTCGATGCAGGTATTTCTCTACTTAGATTTAAAGTAGTAAATGGGGTAAAGAAATTTTCGTTTTTTACGAAGAGAAAACCTGAAGAATGGGAAGAAGATCAAGAGACTACAGAATGGGGTATTGGTTGGCTACCACTTGGAGGTTATGTGAAGATTGCTGGAATGATCGATGAAAGTATGGACAAAGAGCAAATGAAGCAGGAGCCTAAACCTTGGGAGTTTCGTTCTAAACCAGCCTGGCAGAGATTAATTATTATGTGTGGAGGAGTTATTGTGAACTTCTTACTGGCTTGGGTGATTTACTCTTGCTTGTTTGTTAGCATTGGTGAAACGTATATTCCTATTAATAGCCTAGAAAACGGAATTTATGCCGATGAAAATGGGGAAAAATTAGGGCTAAAAACTGGCGATAAAATTGTTTCTATAGACGGTAAAGATGTTTACAAATTCAGAGAGACGTCATTAGATCTTTTACTAGGAGATAAAGCGACAGTAGACAGAAATGGTGAGAAAATAAAAATCCAATTAACCGACAAGGGTAAAAAAGCGGTATTAGAAAGTCAGGGGATTAATTTTGTTATTCCTAGAGTTGATGCTACCATCGGTCTCGTAGGTGAAAATTATAAGGCTAGTGAAATTGGACTTCAAGTTGATGATAAAATTGTAGCTCTTAACAATGAGCCAATTGAATTTTGGGACGAGTTTGATTCTAGAATCAAGAAGACTGGAGATCAAGAGGTAAGTTTAAAAGTTTTACGTAAAAACAAAGAGATTGAGTTTAACTTTAAAATGCCTGATAGTGCCATTTTAGGTTTAAATTCAAGTACTAAATCACTTCAAAAATTAGCTATTACTAAAGAATACTCGGTTGGAGAATCTATTCCAAGAGGATTAAGTGAAACAGTTAATGTTTTAGTAAAACAAGTAAAGCAATTCAAACTAATTTTTAACAGAACCATCCAGGGGTATAAGCAAGTAAAAGGTCCTATTGGTATTGTAGAAACTATGGCTCCTGAATGGGATTGGATTTACATTTGGAGATTTATGGCCATGTTCTCTGTTTGGTTAGCGTTTCTTAATATTTTACCAATTCCTGCTTTAGATGGTGGACATGTGATGTTTTTACTCTATGAAATGATACGAGGTAAGGCTCCTTCTGAAAAAGCAATGGAAAGAGGCCAAATTGTTGGTTTTATAATTGTTATGACATTGATGGTCTTAGTTTTCGGAAATGACATTTGGAATTTATTCAAATAAATTATCAAAAATTCAATAAAAACGTTTGCAGGGATAGAATTTTGATTTATATTTGCCCTCGCAAAAGCAAATTCCTCTTTAGCTCAGTTGGTTAGAGCATCTGACTGTTAATCAGAGGGTCCTTGGTTCGAGCCCAAGAAGAGGAGCTTAAAGTAAGAAACGTCACCTAAATGGTGGCGTTTTTGTTTTACAGCTGTTTTGAGCGAGAAGTTTACTCAGAATAATTAGCATAACATCTTATCATAAGGCAAAAGTAAAAGGGATTAATAAATACAATTTATCAATCCCTTAATGACGCGCTTATATAAATACTTCAACTATATAAGCTACTGTTAAATGAAACTGTTTTAATTATTAAAAATAAACTGGAAGCGTTTTATCGCATTGGCTCCAAATTCCACACGATAACCTTGAGAAACACTACCATTAGCAAAACCTAACATTTCAAATTGATGCATTCCTGGAGCCAATTCAATAAAACCATTACCGCTGAGTGTAAAGTATCCTGTTGTTATAGTTTCTGTTGTCTGTTCATTTGTATATGATCCAGAATTACACACAATATAATCGCCAGATCCGACATGCGAAACGAGGGCATCATAAAGTCTTGGCATACCGTCAGAGGCAAAAGTTTCATTATTTTGAAGAATATTTACACCCAAATGGAATGATACTTCAACTAATGTGGTTTGTGTAATGGTTATTGTTTCTGTGTGTAAAACAGCAGAAGTAAGAGCTTCAGTAGTATTTGAAAGCACTGCTGTTGTTGGTAAAAAAGTTGTTGCACCAGTTGCATTTACTTCAAGATTGTTAAAAAATGGAGAAGATGGAATAATGATGTCACATTAGCACTAGCTGCTAAAGGACTTAAATCCACTCCATTATTATTCCCATTATTAATGCTATTTAAAGCATCAACTCGAATCACTGAACTGGTGCCCCCAACATGTATTTCTGTAGCTGGACTACCAATTAAAATTCCTATTCTATTATTCATTCCGATGATATACAGCGAGTTACTGTTTTCGTTGGTTTCAACATGAGTATTTATTGCATCTCCATCTTGATTAACAACTAACTCTCCTTCTAAACCACAGTATAATGTCAAAAATTCTTGGGCTTTACTTCCAATACTCAAATTGTTAGCCCCATTGGTCCATATTCCTGTATCCTCATCTCCACTGAAAGAGTAAAATGGCAGAGTTTCTGTTCCACCTGTACTACTGGCATAAACCTGATCACCAGAATCTATTCGTAATCGTTCAATACTTAACACTTCTAAAATAATATTGTCATCAGGAGTAGTAGTTCCAATACCAACTTGAGAGTAATTGAGTAAGGGTATAGAACTAAGTATGATGAATAGATAGTATTCTTTCATAAGAATCATTTTAATCTGATTCATAAATTATTTCATGAACAGTTAAAATCAAAGCTATTAATTATCTGTTAGATAGGAAGATGGGTTTGTGATACTTTTTTTAGATTAAAAATCTAGTTCTTGTATACTTTTAATCTAGAAAATTGGTGGTGTAGGAAATATTAAGACCCCTTATAAGGGAATAAGGTATAAGAATTTAAAAACACCTATCTTAAGATAGGTTGAGGAAAAGAATCTCTTCAAGATAATAAACTAAGAAGGTAGATTTGGGAACTATTAATACAAGCAGAAACTACTATATGTATCCTCTCTTTAAGGCACTTTCTATAAGAGAACCATTGGTTCGCTCTACACCAAAAAGATTTTTAAGATTTCTTTTTCTTTTCTCTATCGCTGCTAATGAAAGAGGAATGTATGATGGTAAACTTTTTGTTCTAACTCCTTTTGATAAAAGATGAAGAATCTTTCTGTCAACATCATCTAAATTTAAGTCATTAGTGAAGTGAATTCGAATAAATTTAGCAACCGATTTACTATAAAACGGAGCGTTATTAATAACTGTAAGAAACGCAGTAATTAGTTCATCCGAAGTTATGTCCGATTTAATTAAAAAACCATCAGGACTTAAATTTTTTAGTATACTATGTACTTTGAAATTATTTGTACACATGGTCAGAATAATAATTTTCACATCAGGAATTAAATCTTTTGCTAGTTTACCTAGATCTTCACCCGATTCTAAGTTAGCACCATCGAATGGCGGAAGATTTAAATCTAAAAAAATCACATCATACGGATCTGATTCTACAGACTTCTTCAATTCATTAAATGCTTTAAAACAAGAATCAGCTGTTGAAATATCTGTAACAAATTCCCCATGATCCATATTCTCTAAGGCATTTTTGTAACCATCAATAATTATAGGATGATCGTCTACGATTAACGTTTTAAATTTTTTCATAATTAAATAAATATATTTAGTAGTTACACTTAAGTGGTGGGGGAAGATTTCACTTTTAGTCAAGTTACGTCAAAAAAAATTAAAAGGAATAGGGTCTGAGCATAAAAAATGTATCGTTATGACTTACCTTTTTTATATTTTTATCCTTTTTAACTCACATAAAGGTTTTAGAAATAATGTAAAAACACTTATTTAAACGATGTCCTTTCGAAATAAAAGGTCTCAAAACAAATACAATTTGTTGAGGCATTAAAATATTCATAGTTAATAATAATGAAATGTATTAAGTCTTAATACCGTTTAAGGGCTGATATTTGGCTGAATATTTACGGTTTTAGTAATAAAATGATTTAAAAACTTAATATGAAGACTATAGATTCCTTTATCAGGATTTGAGAAATTTTCTAATGTTATATTTTTCTGAAATCCAATTATACTTCCATTAGGGTGAATCCATACATAAGATATTCTATCATCGTTATCTAATATGTCTGGAAAATTATTCTTAGGAATTAAAACAAAATTTTTATTTATGTTGTTTGGTTTTTTAATGTCAATATCAAATTCAATTGATTCAAAATCATCTAAATTCAACAACAACATTTGAGAACCTAAATATCCATCTCCAAATCCAATTGTTCTAAAATCTATTTTCAAATCCTTCCCATCTTCACTAGAATAAATTAGATGGATTTTACCTGGATAAGAATATTTCCTTTCAGAATTCCCACCTTGTCGATTTTTATTAGATGTCATCATTCCTGTCCACTTTCTTTTTGAAGCAAAAGCATGATTTTTTATTAATAATGGTGCTTCAGACCCAAAATGTTCATGCTCAATAAGCAATAATCCTGAAATAAACGTATTACGTGAATTGTAAACTCCACCCATAACACCTGAATAATTAATAAACTCTTTACCTAATAGTTTAAAATAATTTTCTGAAACTGGCGGTCCCTTTGGGTCCTTAAATGTTATATCAAATTGATACAAACCTGAGGCCTCTGCATTGAGATGGACGTCCTTTTCACTACTATTTTTAAATGCCAGATTTTGATCTATTGAACTTATAAACATTTTTTGAGTTATGGAGTGGTTATTCTTATCCCGCACTTATTTGAAATATTGACTCAGGCAATTTTCCTGCTTTGAAGCGATTTTTTGTTGAGTT
>JABSPN010000219.1 GCA_013214425.1 Flavobacteriaceae bacterium
GCGGTTGACATTAGTGCCATTGGATTTCATCATGTTTTAAAAGCCTGTAAACCCGGAATCAAAGAATATGAATTAGAGGCGGAGATAACCTATCAAATTGTAAAAAATGGTGGTATTAGGCATGCTTTTAAACCCATAGTCGCTTCAGGAAAAAATGCCTGTGTCTTACACTATAATACGAATGATAATATGTGTCATGATTGCGACATGATCTTATTAGATTTTGGAGTATGTTATGCAAACTATAATTCAGATACGACTCGTTGTTTTCCTGTTAATGGGAGGTTTTCGGAAAGACAAAAAGCCGTCTACGAAGCTGTTTTATATTGCTTGAAGGAAGGATCTAAATTACTAGTTCCTGGTACTCGCTTTGCCGATTATGAAAAAGCAATGGCAGCATTAGTTGAAAAAGAACTCATCAAACTGGGCTTAATTTCAGAAGAAGATATTGCCAAGCAAGATCCAAAAAAACCATGCTATAAAAAATATTTTATGCATGGTACAGCTCATTATATCGGTCTTGATGTTCACGATGTAGGTTTATATTCCAGACCCATAGAAGCGGGGATGGTATTAACTTGCGAACCTGGAATCTATATTCGAGAAGAGAACATGGGCTGTCGACTCGAAAATGATTATCTAATTACCGAAAACGGCCCTGTCAACTTAACCGAGTCTCTCCCTATCGAAGTTGAGGAGATTGAGCGTATTATGAACTCCTGAATTACCTTAGAATAAAACCGTTTTTGACAGGATCGTTGGGATCAATCACAAATGTGTGCATTCCGGTAATATGTGCTGTTCCTTCTACTTGAGGAATTACAGCTTTAAAAGGTCCAAAATCTTGCTCTTTTACTACAGATCCTTTAAACACACTATCGGTGATACTTTCTATGGTCATGACTTGACCATAATCAATTTCATTCTTGGTTTTATGAATGGCCATTCTTCCTGAAACCCCTGAACCTGTTGGACATCGATCTACCTCTCCTTCAGCAAAAATGCATACGTTTCTACTATCCTTACCATTTGGAGAATCATGGATAAATATGGTACCATATAAAAAGCTTAAATCGTCTTCATAGGGATGTAAAATATCATGATCTGTTTCCATTACGGCCTGTTTAATTTCCATTCCGTGTTGTATGAGTTTCCTATAACTTTCCGCAGAAAGATCGAAATCGAAATTATTTGTTTTCATATCTACATAGGCATAGAAAGCACCTCCATAGGCTAAATCATAGGTAACCTCTCCCAAACCAGGAACTGTCACTTTTCGATCTAAACCTACAACAAACGAAGGCACACAATGAAATTTAACCCCCTGAACTTTGCCATCTTGAACCTCAACAAAGGAGGTAATTCTACCACAAGGTGCATCTATTTTCAATACATTATCCCCTTCTTTTACCGCAATCCAATTCATTTCAACAGCTAAGGTGGAGATAGCAATAATGGCATGACCACACATGGTACTGTAGCCTTCATTATGAAGAAAAATAATTCCAAAATCAGCATCGGTATCATTTGGAGGTAGCAAAATACATCCATACATATCAGCATGACCTCTGGGCTCAAACATTAAAGCAGTTCGTAAATGGTCAAAATTATTTTTACAATAATTCCTATACTCCAATACTGAATTTCCTTTTAACTCCGGAAAACCATTTAGAATAACTCGTAAAGGTTCTCCCCCAGTATGCATATCAATCGTATCAATCTGATACCAACTTTCGGGAGTTTTATACTTCTTTTTGTTTAATATATTTTGATATGTAGTCATAAGCATTAATAAATTTATCGTAATAATAATTGGCAGCGATCAGGTCTTCGATAGCATGTCCAACCGATTTAAATAAAGTGATTTCTTTTGAAGACTTTCTGAACGGTTTATTCACAGAACACATCTGAAATAAATCAGCTAATACATCTTTTTCATCAAGAATTCCTGATGTTAGTGGAATCAGGATATCACCACTTTCTTTCAATCCGCCTTGGAAAGTATCGACAAAAACTGAAGCTTTTGTAATAGCAGCATCATCAGCCTCTCTCATATCTTTTCTGTACGCGCCTACTAAATCAATATGTTGACCTGTTTGTAATTCTTTTCCAAAAACTAAAGGTACTTTCGATAAAGTAGCACAAGAAATAATGTCGACTTTACCTATCACTTCTGAATAATCACTAATAGCCAGACATTCAAATGTTGCTTCTTTTAGGTGACAACAAACTTGTTGAGCATTTGATAAATCTCTTCCCCAAACATATACCGTATTTATTGGTCGTACAGCTGCATGTGCCATAATGAGGTTAGACGATAACGCTCCTGTTCCAATCATTAGCAGGCTTTTTGAATCGGGTCTTGAAAGAAACGAGGAAGCCAAGGCAGAGGCAGCAGCAGTTCTCTTAGCGGTCAAGGATTTTGCTTCTAGAATCGCTTTTACACTTCCTTTTTCTGCATCAAGATAAATATAACTTCCCTGTATTGATGGCATATTGAATCGATCATTATCCGGGCTAACCGTAACTACTTTTACACCAGCATCTTGACCGGGATTCCACGCAGGCATTAATAATAAAGTAGAATCGCTATTCCCTTCTCCATTTGGAAAATCGTGATGATGTCTCATAGGAATAATAATATCCTTATTACCAAATCCCCTTCTCATCGCATTAATTAAGGTTGAAAAATCGGTCTGCTTATTAATAAAGTCGGTACTAATAAAAGGTATGTCCATGATTTTTAGTTCATTATGATGATTATATTTCTAACCATCTTACAAGTTGCTCTTTAGTTTTGAGTAAACTGATAATCAAATATACTTTTTTATCTCTATTGGAAAGAACAAGTCTTTAAACAGGGTAATATGAGTGTGCTTCGTCTTAAAATAGTACCATCAATATAATTACTTATTCCTACTTTTAACTTATTAATATGTAATATATGAAAGTTTTAAAATTCATTTTTTTAGGATTCTTTATTATTTCTTGTAAAACTTCTTCAGGAGTAATAGAAAGTACGCCCAAAGAAACCAATATTGAAGCAGCTTTAAGCGCTTTATTTCCAGAAGCGACAATTAGTGAAATAAAACATACAGATCATTTTAAAGCTTCCTATCAGATTATATTAAAACAAAACTTAGATCATAATAACCCATCTGCCGGTTCCTTCAATCACTATATTTATTTATCACATTTTGATTTTGATGCTCCTATGGTTTTTGTCACTGAAGGTTACAATGCAAGATACAGAACTTATGAATTAAGCAGACTTTTCAGGAGTAATCAAGTTATTATTGAATATCGTTTTTATGGCAAATCAAGACCAAATCCGATTCCGTGGAAATACTTAAAGAACGATCAGGCTATTTCGGATTATCATAATATCATCAGCAAACTAAAGACATTGTACAAAGGAAAGTACATTTCTACAGGGATTAGTAAGGGAGGAGAAACTGTTTTGATTTATAAGTCAAAATATCCTAAAGATATTGATGTAGCTATTCCTTACGTTGCTCCTCTAATTAATGGAACTGAAGACCCAAGAACTACTCAGCATATTAATACCGTAGGCACTTCGGCTTGTAGAGAGAAAATCAAGGAATTTCAACGTGCACTTTTAGTTAAAAGAGAGGAAATTATTCCGATTATTGAGACCTATGCTAAAGAAAATAATATGAACTTTAATGAGGTTCCATTTCCTGAGGCTTTGGAATATGGTACTTTGGAGTTTTCATTTTCTTTTTGGCAATGGGGTGGTGATTGCAACGCAATACCAAATCCAGATGCTACTGCTAAAGAATTATTCGATTACCTCAACAAAATTGTTGGTATTCGTTTTTATAGCGATGCCGTTTACCATGATTTACTGCCTTCTTATTACCAGCATTTAATTGAACTGGGATATTATGGTTTTGATATGGAGCCTGTATCGGATCTTTTACAAGTTGTAAAAAGCAGTTCTAACGATCGCTTTGCTCCTAAAAACATTGCTCTTACTTATAACCCTAATTATATTCAAAAAGTAAGAGACTATGTCGAAAATAAAGGTGATAAAATTCTTTACATCTATGGAGCCTATGATACCTGGGGCGCTTGTGCTCCTAATCCGAAAAAACATGTCGATGCCCTAAAAATGCTGTTACCTAAAGCTCCCCATAGTACCAGGATTAAGCATTTTCCAAAACAAGACAAAGAACTTATTTATAGAAAACTACGTTCCTGGTTAGGAAAAGATATTATTAAAGAGAAACTCTAATATTTTAGAACTAGTTCCTATATTAGTAGCAAATAATCATCACTACTTGTGTTAAGCTTATTTATATGAACAAAACTTTACTCTCTTTAATTATACTAAGTCTTTTACTATTTTCTTGTCAATCAGATAAGGTATCAGAAAAATGGAAACGCATTACGTTCAAACCTGAAAACTGTTCTTTTTTATTTCCTTCTGAAGTGTTTTATAAAAGCACAGACACTCTTCCTTCTAAAGAATACGGAACAACTTACATGCACCTTGTCAATGCAGAAGTGAAGCGAGATACTTTATTAGATTTTTATTCTTTTCACCATTTTGAATATCCTGAATATGATTTAGAAACTAACAAAGAGCAATATTTTAAAGACCTAATTCAGAGAATGCAAACAAATTTTGAAGCCACTCTTGTTGAATCAAACAAAATGAAGCACAACAAAGGTGATGGACAACAGTTCAAGCTATTTATAGAAAAGAGTCAGGCCTACTTTAACCTCTGCTATTACATTATAGACGGAAAAGTATTTGGTTTCCAGGTAGTTTCAAATAATAAGGATTCTGAAGATTTTCCTGCAGATGAATTCTTTAATTCATTAGAATTTTAGACTGGTTATCCTTTCATCTAAAATTTAGGGTTATTTAACCCACTTTTTAATTTAAACCATTTGCTAAATATATTTTTACACTGATTTTTTCATTAGGATTAAATTGGTTGTTTAATAAAGAGGTTGCTTTCATGAAAGCAACCTCTTTTATTTTTAACAAAAAAAACGATGAATGGCATCCCAAACAAGAAAACACTTGAAACAGTGTAGAAATACCCTATAAAATCTATCGTAAAACCCTAACGTTACAAGCAAATAATTCAATAATATTGTAATGATTAATCCATCCAACAGGATTAAGTTTTGGGTATTTTTAAAAAAGGTTGCTTTCGAAGTAACCTTTTTTTATCTTAGACAAAAAATTTTAATTAAATAATTAATTATGGGGAAATTCGAAATTAAAAAAGATAAAGCTGGACATTTTAGATTCAATTTAAAAGCTGGAAATGGACAGATTATTTTAAGTAGCCAAGGGTATAGCACCAAAGCTGCTTGTGATAATGGTATCGAATCTGTAAGAACAAATTCACAAGATGATTCTCGTTTTGAAAGAAAAGTTAATGCTGGAGGAAATCCTTGCTTTAACTTAAAAGCTGGGAATGGTCAAGTGATTGGAACAAGTGAAGCTTATTCTTCTGACGCTGCTATGGAAAATGGTATTGCTTCAGTAAAGAAAAATGCTCCTGATGCTTCTGTAGAAGAACTTGATTAAATAATCGATAATACATTATTAAAAAGCGCTATTGGATTCAATAGCGCTTTTTTAATTGTATAGCTTCAGCAAAAGGTTAACCCATCTTGAATAAAATTAAGTTCTAGTTTTAAAGATTGTAAGAGATATTTTTTTCTTCTCTTTTTCATGGTT
>JABSPN010000022.1 GCA_013214425.1 Flavobacteriaceae bacterium
ACATTACTCTTATTATTCTAAAGCTCTAATGATCAATTTTGTTGTGGTCATTAAAACCTTTGACAAATATATGCATTTTTTTTATTAATGCAACTTAATTGCATTAATAAAAAATTACTATTTTTACCACTGAATAGATAATATCATTATTAACTTAAAATTTACATTAATGATTACAAAAGAACAGGTGTTAAATGCACAAAATGAATGGGGAGCTGGTGTAGTAAAAATTGGATCACTAAAAGAGCAAAGAAATGATTGTGAATCTTTTACGAGTGATTTTTTAGACAATTTATATGCTTTTGATACAGGCTCAGTTATTTTTAAACCTACTAAATGTGCAGTTGAACAATTTAGACCTACTAAATCTGAAGCTTTATCTTATTTCATAGCTGGTGATGATAGAGCCTGTGAAGAGGATAAAGGATTTGCCATACAACCCTGGACTAAAGTGCGATTTGAAAACGCTGGTTTTATTTTTGAAGAAAAGCGTGCTATAGCAATGGGTAATTATTTTTTTACAGATTTAGATGGAAATGAAGCCAAAGTTGAATACACTTTTGGTTATCAATTAAAGGATGGAAAATTAAAAATTGATTTACATCATTCGTCATTCCCATATAACCCATAGTTATTAGCTGTTGATTGTAGCCAATAATTAAGCCCCGTCTCTATCGAAAGAGGCGGGGCTTACAATTTACAATCAAAAATTAGTTAGCGCAACAGCTTTCATCAGAACAAGTACAGTATTTCCTATTATAAAAGTGCAAAAAGACTAAGGAAATAGCAGGAATATAAACTGCAAGTTCTGGCAAATGAAAAACCCCAACTTTCTCATTGAGTATGGCAGCTGTTAATAGAATCCATGAAAACCATAGAGCAATTTTAACCCATGACTTCGATGAATTTTTTGATGACCAGTATACTGCAAAAAATGAGATGAACAGAAAAATAAAGTCTAATATTTTCCACCAGAAAGGTATTGGCTTTTCAAACTGAGATGTTAAAGGCTGAAATAAGAAAATTAAAGGTGTCGTAATACAATGCGCTAAACACAATCCGCTAGACAATGCTCCTATGGTATCTGATTTAATGGCTAATTTATTGATCATCAATTACTTTGTATAGTTTAAATATCTCTTTTCATCTACTTTAACAGTATCATACATATCCAGAACCAATTCTTTTACCTGTTCATCTATAGCTGACTGGATGTTATTGCTATAGTCCTGATAGTTTTGATAATGAGTTCTTGTTTCTTGATTCAGTTGATTCTGAAAATATACTACTGGATTAAACCAATATGTATTTTGAATTTTACGATTTTTCTCCTGACTTTCTTCAGCAATAGATTCTACACTTTTTTTAGTCAATTGATTTCCCAACGCAGCTATAGATCTTCTTACTACTCGCTTATTCAAAATTGAATCTTGCGCTGTTTTAGTGTTCTTAATTTCAGGGAATAAGTTGACCAATTTAGCATGAATAGTCACTTCAGGTTCATTATAAAGCTTCTCTCTTTCATCTCTAGTTGCATCGATAAAATCGGTCATTAGATTTGCTGGTTTATCAATACTAACCCATTGATGAACCATTGCTGGTATGATAAAGGTAAATAGCAAGTAAATACCAACCATCGATAAGGTGTTGCTCAGAATATTCTTTGCACTTTTTAGTACAAAAAAGAAGAGCACTGTCCACATGACTAAATAAAGAAAGACTAGGAATGTGATTTGCATAAAAGCTTGACTTTCATCAGTAAAGACATCAGTAAGAAAAGTCCCATAAATCATGAGCGCTATCACACACAAAAATGTCAGGACCATATAGAAAAGTACTCTTGATAGTAGCCATTTATTTATAGAAGCATATTGTACAAGTACTAAATTTAAAAAGCCTTGTTCATTTTCAAAACTTCCAACATTATAAATTAAAATAATTAAAACCAGAGGTAATAGAAAAAGTATAACAAAAGAAAAGTCTAATGTTCCAATTTGAAGTCGTTCAGGATTTGCTATTTCTTTGGTCATATCTGCATCCAAAGGACTGCTGCCAAAGGTAACCTGTTTGTAAAAGCCGAACTGTTCAGTTTGTCCGATACTATATACCATAGCAGCAGAAGGAAGTTTAAAATGATATTTATAAGCATAACGCAAAGCCCAATAAGGATTGGTTACATCTACCCAAGGCCTATCTTCTGGCCCTTTCACCCCTTCTTTATAATAATTTATTATCTCTTGTCTATCTGCATTTACTTCTGAACTAATTCTCTCAATTTCAGCTTGTTGCTTATGATATAAATCAGCTCCATTATGCAAACCATAAATACCTGCCAACATAAAAAGAATCAGAGCCACAATCTTAAATGGATTTTTTACAAAATGTCTCCATTCAAAAAGAAATACATTTAAATTTTTCATATTACTTGCATTTTTTTTGCTCCTCGAATTAAAAGAAGAAGAATAAAGATTAACCATCCCAGTAAAAGTGCAATGTCTAAAACATAGTTTGACAAAACACTAGTAAGTGCTACTGATTTATAAGCGAAATCAGGAATAGATTTATAAAAATCGTTATTAGCTGTCCATCCCCAATTACCAGTTTTCGAACCGCCAAAAGCATGTTCATTATTTAATGCTTTGATTAAATCTCGTCTATAGTTTTCTACCTGAACCAAAAACTCCTGATGGTGCAAATTATCATTACCTGCAAATCCCATACTCGTATTCTGTAAGGATATAAATGGGTTGACTATTCCACCTAATTGAAACGCTTCTTTTTGTTTCTTCTGAACTTTTCTAAGATTTCCAAAATGCTTATCCCAAACTATATTCCCGTAATCTTCATCAGCTTGCATTCTAATTCCATCAAAATTAATAGGCAGTTTCGATATAGAATCCACTCCATATTCTTTGAGCACTTTTTCTTTCAACTCCTCACCTCTTGCATCTGACGGATTATGTCCATCAATTCCTTTTGATCTATCTTCTATCATAGCCGTTTTAAACTCAGCTCTACTAGGTAAAGGGTGCCATTTCTCTACAGAACTCATCAAAATATTGGGTAAGAACACAGACCAAATCATCCAAATTCCCAACATGGAAGTCAAAGCAATTGTTGTACGCAGCCAACGTGTCGAAAAATAAATTGTGAGTCCGATTAAAATAAAATAGTAAATAGCGTAAGAAAGAAACAGTAAGCTAAGCCTTAAAAATGTTTCACTAGTGCTATTGCTTAAGTTTAAAAGGGTGTAAGAAAGAACTACGATAGATAGTAATATGAATCCATAGAACCAAACCGCTATTGTTTTGCTCAAAACTATGTAAAAAGGTTTAGCACCCTGTAATATCAACAACTTTAACCTCCCACTCTGCTTTTCACTACTTACCGAATAAAAAGCCAGAAAGATGAGTAATAAAGGAACTATGAATTTTAATAGTAATGAACTCTTAAGTTTACCAAACTTAGACACCGAAATCATTTGTGAAGCTTCTGAATGAACAATTTCATTTTGAACATGCCCTTCAACACGAAGTACGTTACCCGTAACGCTATTAACACCCTCATCTAGGCTACTCAATAAATTTGTAGGTTTAAATACATAAGTCCCATAATGAGCTGCACTATGCGGATTCATCTCCTTAATACTAACCCATTGACTTCTTAGGTGTGTTTTAGCTTCCTGATATATTTTTTCTTGTTCTTCAGCTTGTTTAATACCCAAAAAGACAGATATCAAAAGGACTACAATAAAACCAAAGCTGATCATTAACATTGCTCTGTTTCTGCAAAGAAAATGTATTTCATTCTTGATAATTGTCCACATAAAGCACTAATTTTTCATGTATTCCAAATACAATTGCTCCAACTCATTAGCACTTACATCGTCAGAAAGGAATTCTTTAACTAAAGTTCCCTTTTTTAGAATACCAATACGGTTGCACACTTCTCTTACTCTGAATATATCATGAGAAGCCATAATTATTGAAGCTCCTTCAGAAGCTAGGCTTTTTAATAATGCAGAAAGTTCGTTACTAGCTAGGGGATCTAATCCACTAGCTGGTTCATCTAAAAGGTAAACTTGAGCTTTTTTAGCGTAAGCGATGGCAATACCAACTTTTTGTCTCATCCCTTTTGAATATCCTGAAACTGATCTGTTATGAGCTTCGGTTTGTAAACCACATTTAGTTAAAAAGTCTGTCAATTCTCCCATAGAATAAACAAAACCAGCTAAACGACAGAAATAATCTAGATTCTCTAAACCTGATAAATAAGGATATAGACTTACATTTTCTGGTATATAACCAATAAGTTTTCTTGTCTCTCCACTTTCTTTGATTACATCGATACCTTTTATATTGATATCCCCTGAATCGGGTTGAATAAATCCTAAAAGCATGTTAATAGTAGTAGACTTTCCAGCACCATTAGCTCCTAAAAGTCCTAGAATCTCTCCTTTACCAATAGTCAAAGAAAAATCTTTCACAGCAATTGCTCCTTTAAAAGACTTGCTAACCCCTTTTAATTCAATCATTTAAAAAATATTAATGCAACATAGTTGCAAATATAGAAAAGAGAATTTGATAATGTGCCAAAGTTGCAATAAATTTGTAATTATGGGTATTGTACGAAAAACCAAATCAGTTGATTTAATTTTAGATTTATTCAATAAGAATGTAAATGCCTTTTCTGTTGTTCATTTGGTAAAACTAACAGAAAAGCAAATGAATAAAACTACTGTGTACCGCATTTTAGACCGATTAGAAGAAGAGGGTATTATTCACTCTTTTAATGATACGAATGGGTTGCGTTGGTATGCTAAGTGTAAAGGCTGTACTCCTAAATCACATTTGGATACACATCCCCATTTTCAGTGCTCTTCTTGCGGCACTATAGAATGTCTTGATGTGAGTGTTATAATTCCTGCTATTAAAGATCATAAAGTTTATACTGCTGAAATTATTTTAGTGGGTGAATGCAATACCTGTTTGACTCGATAACACCTTTAAACTTCCAAAAAAACCAATAAAAAGTTTCTACTTGTAAGTCTTCTCAAAAAGTTTAAAGCTAGCGTGTAAAATTAAATTATAGATTTAATGATTGCAAGAGATGATTTTTTCTTCTGTTTTTTAGGGTTTTAATTTTGGATAGTTTTCTTTGATTTAATATTTCTTTTCCTCTTCCATACTATACATCTGAAGGAGTCAGATTAACCGAAGACATTAATTTTAATTGTCTATATCTAAAAGTGTTACCAACTCAATTTTTTCTTGTTTTCCTCTGAGATCTATGATTCCCATTGATTTGGTTTGTTTTTGCAGATCACTTAAATCTATACGCTTGATTAAATTATGAGAAATTAAAATTTCTGTGTTCATTTCATTACACAATGATTGAATTCTGGATGCGGTATTAAGCACATCACCAGAATAAACAATTTCTTTTTTTACTATCCCCATTTCTCCAGTAATGACATTACCAAAATGTAAGCCGGCCTTAAACGCGGGTTGTGTACCATACGTGTGTTCAAAATACTCCGCTTTCTCGGCGAGTAATTTCATCACTTTATAATAACAGTTAATACAATTTACTTTGTTAATTCCTTTTCTTGTTATCCAACTAATCACTATTTCATCACCAACATATTGATAAATTTCTCCTTCTGTTAGAAGTATTGCTGGGGTAGCAATACTGAAGGTATCATTCAAAAATTTAAAATATTGCTCTTCTCCTAGTCGTTCAGCAATTGTTGTAGATGATTTTAAATCCATAAACATAAAAATACGCTCTTCTCGTTTTGGTTTGTGGTACTTACCTTTTAAAAAATTCACAAAAGTAATGGGACCAAATTTATCTCTAATCGATAAAAATAAAATGATGAAAAAGGTTATAATAAACCAAAAAATAAAATTAGACAGTACAATAAATTTAAATTCATCTGTTTCTAAATATGCTAATAACTCACTATGATTCAATTGACTTGAATTACTAACCGATTGCAGAATATAGTCAAGTGGAAAAAATAAAAAGAAAATAAGTGTGTAAAAAAGTAAAATGCAAAATATGGCTTTTACATAGTCCATTTTTCTGAGCCATCGTTCCCATAGAAATACCAAACTAAACCCGATGATAATACCAACAGGAATAATGACTATAATTTTGGACAATATACCTTCAATAAATCCAATAACATATTCATCCTCTTTACCAACAGTACTTGCATAAGTTTCAAAAAAGCGAAACAAGGCTATTAAAGTATAGGTAAGTGTTATCCATAAAACGGTTATTATTTTACCTCTAATTATATGATTTGAAAATCTCTGTCTTAGGCTTAAGAGTAAATTCATTGTTATTGTAGCGTATTAGTTTGAAAAGACTAGTTCTATTTATAACATCCGTTAAATCTGAATGTGTTGAAATTCTGTATTCATTGGCACTTTATATTTTGAAACACTCTATAATTTTCTTGTACTTTATTTCCTTTATAGATTGCATTTTTAAAACTTCAATGAAATTCCCTAAATCTTTTTAAAGATAAGTATTCTAAAATAGTTAATGAGTAATTTTTGATGATTATTTAATAAAACAAATTTTACTCTATTAGTAGTAAAAAGAAAATATGAAACAATTTAGTATTTGCTATTTTAATTTTATAAATTGGAAACACCAAACATGAAAACATGGAATATTTCTATATAGCAACAGCCCTCGTAACTTTTGCAGCTGTTTTTGGTTACATCAATGTTCGTTTTATCAAGCTACCAAATACCATTGGTTTGATGTTGGTATCCATTGTATTTACTTTTGGTGTGATGGCGTTCAGTCATATCAATCCAACCTTACTAAACATTGAAAAATACATTATATCACATATTGATTTCAAAACTGTCTTACTAGACATTATGCTAAGTTTTATGTTATTTGCAGGGGCTTTACACACTAATTTCAATCAATTAAAAATACAACGTGGACCTGTGATTGCTTTTTCGACCATTGGTGTTATTTTATCTACTTTATTTGTAGGTGGCTTGATGTATTTATTACTAAAATTCTTGGAAATGGACATTGAGTTTATTTATTGTTTGTTATTTGGTGCACTCATCTCACCAACCGATCCCATTGCCGTATTGGGTATTCTAAAAAAGGCAAACGTCCCTAAAAAACTGGAAGCAAAAATTGTAGGAGAATCGCTATTTAATGATGGTGTTGGTGTTGTTGTTTTTTTAACCATTTATGAAATCGCATCACAAGGAAAAGAGGAGATCACCTTTGGTCATGTCACCTCTTTGTTCGCGCAAGAAGTTTTCGGAGGAATTCTACTCGGTTTATTGTTAGGTTGGATTACCTATCGTCTGATGCGCTCCATAGACGATTACGACATAGAAGTAATCATCACGCTAACGGCTGTGATGCTGGGCACTGCCATTGCGCAGCACTTCCATCTTTCTGCTCCACTTGCTATGGTTACAGCTGGTCTTGTGGTAGGTATGGATACTGTTAGAAACAATGCTATGTCAGAAATCACTGAAAGTTATGTGGATAAATTCTGGGAATTAATTGATATTTTATTTAACACGATCCTGTTTGTATTGATTGGCATGGAAATTCTCATGCTTAACTTTGAGCATAAATATCTGTTAGCTGGTATATTGGGAATTCCGATTATTCTTTTCAGTCGTTATAATTCATTACTCGTACCTATCAGTTTTTTTAAAAAACGCTTAAACTTTGTGCCAAAAACCAACTTAATTATGACTTGGGGTGGTCTTAGAGGAGGGATTTCTATAGCCTTAGCGCTAGGCTTATCAGATGGTATGCATCGGGATTTATTTTTAGTTATCACGTACACTGTAGTTGTATTTTCAATTTTAGTTCAAGGACTTACAGTAGGTAAACTCGTTAAAAAAATAAACAAATCATAGAGGCTCATGGCACGTTAAGCTTTCGCTTTTTATTCATCGTTCAAAACCCTGTTCTTATAGGATTAGAAATAGGTTTGGTATCTTTTCACAATTTTTAATGAAACTAATTACTTTCTCTTGTATGTTGTAATTGATTTAAATATTTCCCTACAACAATGGCGGTAATAATAACCAAATAAAATTGTCCTGACAAACCAATAAGTATAGCTGCTTTTTTTGCTAAAACTGTTATTGGATAAATATCACCATATCCAATCGTAATTAGTGTCATATAACTAAAGTACATGATGTCTTCTACCATAAATTCTGAACCACTGCCTAGATTAGGGAAATTAAACGATCCTGGATGAGTCAATTCTACACTCAGACATATAAAAAAACCAATTAATCCTAGAGAGACATATCCACTAATAAGACCAATAATCACATTCCTGTCTATCGTGGTAGACAACCAAACTTGTTTAATAATTTCATTTGTTATGAGCACATAAAACAAAAAGTAGCTAATCATTTTTGTGAATGAATAAATTATACTTTTAGGTGAAGTAAATAAATCTGTACCAAAAATAATTATATTCAAAAGCAGCAAGACCAAACAAAACCACATTAACCATCGTTTTTTTAAAAACAAGAGAATTCCGGCTAAATGATTAAAAATGAAAAAAATTGGAGATAATATTTTCTCAAAGAATAACTCTGGGAATACCAAGGAACCAAAAAGTATAACTAGTTGACTAAAAAAGAAAAGTTCAAAACGAATTTTATATAGTTTTTTAATCATGATAAACAAAATTTCACAAAGGATTAATCCAATAAATTATCAGAAAATTTATAATCATTGTAATCAACTTTATACAAAACGCTATACAGCAATGGTATAAACAATAAGGTAATCACTGTACCAAAAAGTAATCCAATCATAATGCTAACTGCCATACCTTCCCACATCTCTCCGCCACTCAAGTAAAGTGGTATGAGCCCTAAAACCGTTGTAAAAGTAGCGAGCAGTATAGGACGAAATCGTTGTAAACAGGCTGCTATTACAGCATCTTTGATAGGTCTCTCAATTTCATTTTCTTCGATTTGAATCCTATCAATTAGTACAATTGCATTATTAATCACTATACCTGCTAGAGAAATCACTCCAAGAAACGGCATAAAACCAAAAGGTTCTCCAAATATAAGCAAGCCAATAACAACACCAATAATTCCCAATGGTATGGTTGATGCAACCATAAATGTTTTTCTTACAGAATTAAATTGAATGATCAAAAGTAGTATAATAATAAAGCCTGAAAGCGGCAGGTAACTGATAACAGCGCCCATATTTTCTGCGGTATTCTCGGCATCTCCACCAAACTTATAGGTATATCCCTTTGGCCAATTTTTGGAAACCTCAATTAAGTAAGGCTTGACTTGTGCCATGATACTCGATGCATTTCCGGTGGCTGTTAATTCACTTGATACATTAATGGTTTTGTCGATATCTAAGTGCTTAATTTTTGAATACTGCCATCTAGGCTCTATAGAAGCTACCTGCAGTAAAGGCACACTTTTACCTGTGTTTTGAGCATATATATTTAAGGTTTCTATTGAGGCTAATGTTTGTTGCTGACTATCATTACTTCGCATTAAAATTGGAATTGATTTATCGTCTTCACGATACTCTCCTGTTTGAAAACCATCCAAAACAGTCTGAAGTGAAGTAGCAATATCATAGCTAGTTATACCGGCTAGTTGTGCTTTATTTTGGTCTATTTTTACGACAAACTTTTTAGTTTTTGGACCCCAGTCATCTTTGACATTTTTGGTTCCAGCTATCTTGTTTAATTGTTGTTTTGTTTCTTCTGATAGCTGAGCTAAAACATCTGGATCTTCACCAGAAATCTTAATTTCGATGGGAGTTCCCCCACCACCAGAACCAAGTAAGCCTACTTTTATATCAGCATTGGGAAACGTACTAAAACAAAACTCATCGAGCTTTTCAACAACTTCATTATTGTAAATGAAATTTGATGTGTTGATTAGAATGTGGGCATAACTCGGGTCTGGCTCATCTGTAGCATACCCAAGGTCATAAGATTCTGGTCCGGCTCCAATAAAAGAAGACCAATCTGATATACCATTTTTACGTTTAGAATTTACTCGTAATTCTTTAGTAATGAAATCTTCAATATCCGCGATCACATTCTTTGTAGCTTCGATTCGCGTTCCTTGTGGTAAATTGACGTCTACAGTTACCATGTTACGGTCACTATCAGGAAAGAAAATAAAAGGAATTTTTCCAAATCCAAATAAAGATGCTACAAACAAAACTACGATCCCAAAGAGCACTGTTTTTTTATGACTTAATGCGATGAGAATAAGATTTTTATATTGCAATTTTAGATAGTAAATCGTTCTATCAATAACGGTTTCTTTCTTTTCTTTTTTAGGTATGACCTTTAAAAAAAGATAGCATAAGAGTGTAATTACAGTTAGCGCTAAAATCCAAGAGGACAATAATGCAAGAGAAATAACCACAAAAATAGGCCCGACAATGTCGCCCATAGTTGATTCTGCCATATAGAATGCTAAAAATGCCGCTGAAGTAGTAAGAGTAGAAATCAATAAAGGCGTAAACAACTCTCCACAAGCCGCAATGGCCGCTTCTTTTGCCGCATTGCCGTTTTCCATCTTAACCATAATAGTTTCTGCAACAACGATGGCATTATCAACCATCATTCCTAAGGCCATAATCAATGCTGCAAGTGTAACTTGGTTCAAGCCCATATCAATCACTCCCATCAGCATAAGAGTCATAATGGTTACCATGGGTATGAGGCTTGCGATGATACTTCCTGTTCTGATACCAAGGAAAATAAGCATCACAACCAGCACTATGGATATGGATTGAATCAAATTCACTACAAATGCACTTATTTTATCGTCAATATAAGTATCTAACGAAGACAATCGTTCTAACTCCAGACCAATGGGTAATGCAGTTTCCCAGTTGTTAATTACACCATCAATATCTTCCCCTAATTGAATAATATTCGCTCCTTCCTTCAAACTAATGTGTAACGAAATAGCTCGTTTACCATTTACTGTTACCAACTGCTTAGGCGGGTCAATATAGGCCTGTCTTATTTGTGTAATATCACCCAGATAAACTAGCTGAGAGCCATCGCCAACCGGGATGAGTGTTTGTTTGATATCGGTTAACGAATTGAAATTTCCTGTAGGCTCCAATATAATACGCTCATCATCTAGATTCACCTCTCCTCCAGAACTCAAAATATTGGTTGAACCAATAATATTTTGAAGTTTTGATGCTGATAAACCATAGGTATTGAGTCTGGCATTATCAAACTCAATAAAAATACGCTCATCTTGTACACCACCAAGTTCAACTTTATAAGACAAATAAAGTTTGATAAAATCGTCTTTGATGTCATCAATGTATTCTTTGGCTTCTGCGTATGAAAACCCATCTATAATAAGACCAACTGCTATACCAAAAACCTCACCAATACCATCATCATTTAGTATCGGAGTGACTCCTGTTGGCAAACCTTGAATTTGTGAAAGCTTTCTTCGTAACCTATCCCAAACAGCCTGCAAGTCTTCTGGCTTAACTTGATCTTTTAATTCAACACTCAATACAGAGAGTCCTGATCTTGACGTACTGGTTACTTCTTTTAATTCAGGTAATTCCTGAACAATTTTCTCAACTTTATCGGTTACTAATTGCTCTACTCGTTCTGGACTAGAGCCTGGAAATGAAGACACGACGGTAGCTACTCTTACTGTGTAAGGCGGCATACTATCTCTGGATAAGGATTGATAAAAGACAATACCCATTATCATGATGGTGGCCAAAACAGTAAAAGTAATACGATTTCTATTTATTGAAAATGCAGCTAAATTCATATCCACTATTTTAATTTGACTTGTTGACCATCTAATAACGTTTGTAATCCAGCAGTTGCAATTTTTTGTCCAGAAGTAAGACCCGATTTAATTTCAAATCCATCTGAGGTTAATTCTCCAATGGTTACTTGTTGTTTTTTTACTGTTCCTACATTGCCATCACCTAGGATTAAAAAAACAAAGTTACCAGTACTATCTTCTCCAACCGCATTGGCAGGAACAACTAGGCCTTGTTTTGCATTAGTTGTACCAGAAAATTCTAACGTAACGTTAGCCGCCATACCACTTTTAATTGCTGCTGTTGGATTCGTTATTAAAACCCTAACGGGATATGTTGCTGTATTGGGATCTAATGCAGGAGCGACTTCGGTTATTTTTCCTTTAAATTGTTTCCCTTGAATAGCGGTAAAATCAACTGCTACTTCCATCCCTTGCTTCACCTGATTGATAACACTTTCGGGTAAGCCCAAAGCAATTTCCATGTCGGTTCCAGAATTGAGTGTTGCAATAGTTTGTCCGGGACTTACGTTTTCATCAACTTCTACAGAAACTGCAGCTATAACACCGTTTTCGGGTGCTCTTAAATAGCCATATTGTATTTGTTCGTTTTGAAGTGCGACCGTTTGCTTAGCCGAATTAAAAGAATTTTTAGCTGATGTATACTGATTTTTCGCCGCCTCAAAATTACTCAAAGATGTACTTCCTTTTTCGTACAACTTCCGTGTTCTATCCAAACTTAACTTGGCTGTATTCATAGCAGATTCTGCACTATTCTGCTGAGAAAGAGCGTTTTGGTAATTTAATCTTGCCTGCACATTATCAAGTTTTGCTAAAAGCTGATCTTTCTTTACTTTCTGACCAATTTTAATATCAAACTCAGTAATGATGCCAGTACTTCTAAAGCTTAATTTAATTATTTTATCGGTTCTTGAAGTACCGCTGAATGTTCTAACCTTGTCACCCGCGTAAAATCCCACTTGTTGAAAGCGCACTGGTCTTAATTCCTTTTTTTCTTCTTTTTTTTCTTCTCCACAGGAGACAATAAATCCTGTAAAAAGAGTTAATGCTAAAATTCGAGTTAGATGTTTCATATGCATTGAGATGCGTTTATTTTTTACTTAGTAAATATTCTTGAAATCGTTGATTAAAATTATCGTTGTCAGATTTGCTATTGAGTATGAAATAGTAACCGATACTTCTTTCTAACTGTACGGAAGCAATCAAAAAATTATATACCGCTGTAACACTCGCAATTTGAGCATTCAAATAATTATTTTGAGCATCAATCAATTGAATAAAGTTAACTGCACCTTGTTTGTACGATTCTTGGATCAAATCTAATGCGTCTTTTGCTGTACTCTCAGAAAGTTTGGATAATTCAATATTTGCGATTTGATTTATTAGATTCAAAACACCATTTCTAACATTGGCATCTATATTAAGGGTACTGTTATCGCGATTCAACGCTATCTGCTCTTTCTGCAGTATTGCCGTTTGTTTGTTAATATTATTCAAATTTCTGTTAAAAACTGGAATGGAAACATTTACACCTACATTGTAATTGGTATCTACCAATTCAAAGCCAGGAGGTGCAGTACTCCCCTTACCACTTCTATCAAATGTATGATTATATTGCCCTTGTAAAGCAACAGTTGGTAAAAAACGATTGGACCCATTGAGTTTTATGCTGCGTTCTGTTGCCTTTAAGTTATAATCGAGTGATTTTAATTCTGGTGCATTTATTTTAGCTTCAGCTACCAAAAAGTCAACAAAAGCATCTTTTGTAACTGGATTGTCTAATAATTCAACAATCAAATCATAATTGTAATCTTTGTAAAGTCCTTTATTTAATTCGGCGTTTTCTACATCAATTTGAGTATCTAGTGGATTATTCAGTACTTGATTCAAACCTATAAAACCTTGTTCCATTTGATTGATGGCTTCAATCATGTTCTGAGTATTTTGTGCTAATTCACTTCTGAATCTCAAAACATCTGATTTTCCAGATTCTCCGGCTTCAAAATTCTCTTGTGCTATTTGTAAATTTTGTTTTGTCAAATCTAAATTCCGCATTTGTATTTGGGCATTTGCTTTCAAAATCAAAGCATTAAAGTACGTATTTGAAGCTTCAAATATGGTGTTGAGCTCGTCGGCATTGTAACTTTCCTGTTGCGCATTAAGGAGCTCCTTTTGTATGGTATTGTTGGCACTCGCTTCGGCATTAAATATTGTTTGCTGAAGTGTTACATTCCCAGTAGTTGAAAATTCAGGGTTTTGTCCATTGCTAATTTCTGCTAATTTTGGATCGATATACATACCTGCGGCGTTTGCTGTTAAGCTTGGCAGGTAGTTTGCACGAGATGATTTTAAGTTTTGCTCACTAATTTCAACATCCTTCTTGCTAGATTGTAACACTAAATTCTTTTCGATAGCTTCCTCCATTACAGATTTTAAATCATATATTTTTTGAGCATTGATGTTTTTCATTTGTCCAACAAAATCTGTTTTTGTAATCAAACTGTATCGAATTGGTACATTAACCGCATTGGCCGTGTTGAAATTTATTGTTAGCCTGGCGTTATAATCAATAAAAACAGGCATATCGGCAAGGGGCGTTCCATTGACAAAACTTTCTATCGTTAATGCCACTCGACGAAAAAATTGATCCAAATTATTTTTAGCTTGGTTAGTCGCCATAATTCCTAATTCGACATCATCAATGCTGTTAATTGTAAATGAGGGCAATTTTTTTTCCTTTAAGGTATTGGCCAACCTTTTCGTTTCGTCGTCAGTTAGGAAAAATCCTCCAGCAATATAAACTGCATCAATTCCATCTAAATTCGACGTAATGTCTGTAAGGGTTTTAAACGGTATTAATTTATAGTCTGCATCAATTACGTTTAATTCCTTATCAAAAACTGGCTTTAATGGCAAAATCTCTGCAAATGCATCGTCAATCACAATACCTACTTTGGAAAAACCTGTAAGTTGTTTCAATACTTTTAAATCCTCAATGAATGATTCAGACTCAATTAAGTATGTGAAATTTTTAACCCCCGAGGTGGATTTCGTTAGGTCTATTTGGTTAAAATCATTGTTTACTGCTCCAAATAAAATAGTAGGTTTGCGATGTGCGATCTGTTTATTTACCACAACGGAATTTACAACTCCAAAAGCTAGAATTAAATCTGTTGTATTGACCAACTGATTATAATTTTTCTCAGCTTCCTCCAAGTTGTAATTATTGACTAAAATATTGCTTTCTGAAAATTGTATAATTGCATCCTCACCAACAACAGCTTTAATTTGATTCTCCATCTTGATAAGGAGTGGATTTATCGATTCGGTTCTATTGTCCAACAAGATTCCGAGGTTGTAAACAGGTTTTTGGGCCAAGGCATAAGTACCAATTAAAAGAGTTACAATGTATGGTAAAATTTTCATGGTTTATTGTTTCTTGAGACTTTTACATTATAATCAAATATAATCATTTTACGCACGAAAACGAACCTATTATTCAAATTTCATAGATGCCCAGCTATTATCTTAAAACAATGTATTTACTTTTAACTAGAACAGATGAAGAGAAATTACTAAATACCTGATTTACATCTCTTCTTCTGATAAACTCTTTACTCCTTACTCTAATTTTGTTTACTTTCAAGATAATAATCTATACACTACTTTTTCCTTAACTGGTAAATATTTTGATAAAGCAATACACTTCATATCTTCAATTTTTGTTAATACCATTAACTTTTCAAATAATAAACTATCATTTAAAAGCCCCTCTTTTTTAACAACAGGAATGATCTGTTTAACTTCTTTTTATTTTGGGCACAAGCGATTAGTATGACGACTATTATAAAACACAAATACTTCATTTTATAGATCATAATAATTATAGGATTCTTTTAAACTATATTCAGTTTTGATTTTGGCTTCCCAAGTCAAATATTCTTGTTTAAAACCATTATAATCGCTAGGAATTCCTTTAAGCCAATATAAATTACCATGAAGTACCAACATTGCCCAATGAAACTCTAAATCGTGACTAAAAAAGCTAATGTCATCTGAAGATTCTGGAACATTACACAAAAAACTATTTTTTACTTTTTGATCTGCTTCTTGATAGAGTATACCTCCATACTTTACCATAATATGTTTGATTAACTCACAGAATGAGTAGTGATTAAAGATTATTCCCTCTGTGTTATCTTCAAACTTTAAATTATCTTTTAACTGCTCGCCTTTCATTTACTCTTTTTATTTAAATAGATAACTTTTAACACAGCTCTATTTCCCAATCTTCATATGGTGGTTCTAACATAAAACTAGGATCACAATACGAACGAATATAATCTACAGCTCTTTTCTCTGCGTACTTCGCATTGAGTACTTCTCCATTTTCATCTAACTCTATTACATTAGCAAATATGGCAAAGGCTTTTTCTATAGCACTTGGTTCTTCTCCATAAAGATTCAAATAATCTATTCCTCTTAATTGATAATGAGTTCCGCTTGCCATAAAGTAGGCAAAGGTTCTTAAAGTGCCGCTAAATGATTCACTTAGTTTCATTTATTATTCTTTTCTTTTAATACTAGTCTGTTATTTTCATAAATGTATTTAACATTATCATTTTTTATAATCCTATCTTTTGAACCTGGTTCTATAACCAATGAATCTGATTTAAACGTAAATTCTAAAACACTGTTCTTCTCGTTTATTTCCACAATATTTGCTAGATAAGCTTCTACATCTTGATCTTCACTATATCCTTCAATATCTAGTATCCCAATGTTTATAATATTTCCGTTTTCAAAAATAAATGCATCGCCTCCAAATGGATATTCATATGCTAATTGGCAAATAATGAGCACTTTATTAGATTCATCGCTTTTGTAAAAATGTGGCTCATAGAGATAAACATCTCCCACTCCTTGAGATTTATATACCATTTCATTTTCTCCATTTAAAAGTAAAAGTCTATCTCCCCAGTCTTGTTCTGTGTCTGGCGCTACGGTTTTAACTTCTACTGGCTCAAAATTCCCTGATAATACTTTAAACGAATCTATTTGGAATGCTTGATTAATACTAAATCTATCTATTTGAATATTGTTTACTTTTTGCGGTTTAAATTCAGAATAGGAACTACTCTTTTTTACACTTTTATCCCCCACATCTAAAAATTCTATTTTTCCGTTGGTCTTTATTTCAAATTGTTTTGTTTCAACTTTTTTTTCGTCTATCCAAAGTATATTGTTTATTGTTATTGAATTATTTTCAATTTTAGATTCGATTTTAGACATTCCTTCGGCAATTTCATCATATGCCACCACTTTTGAATCAATAATATTTCCTTTCAAATCATAATTAATGAGTTGAGACTCCATTTCATTATCGCCTTTTTTAATTGTAATAACTGCTGTATAAAAAACTTCAGACAGCTTAATTCTATATAAAGCAATTGCTCTATAATTATGAGTGTCTTTATAAAAATCAGGGTATAACTCTAAGATTTTAAACGCTTTTACATTTACATCGTTAAAATCTTCTGGCTCAATAAAACTGTCAAAATTAGTATTCTCAATAATAGGCAGCTCTATAACCTTAGCTTTATTTATTTCTTTAATAAAACTATTGGCTTCTTCT
>JABSPN010000220.1 GCA_013214425.1 Flavobacteriaceae bacterium
GTATTTGTCTATAGTATAAAACTTTTGTGATGTATAGATTTTTCCTATGCACTTGGAAGCATTATAGTTTAAATACATAATAGTTATTTTTGATATGAATTGCTGTTTAATTCTTTTTTTTGGGCAGGTACAACATAGGCATCAAAATACCAGGAAGACCATTTCTCTAATGACAAAAAGATACCTAAACCAAGAACAATAATGAGGGCTGTCACCAATAATAAGTTCTTCTTTTTTTGTTTCGGATCTATAGTGCACTGTTGTTGTTTGGTTTTAAAGCGATATATTCCAAAAGCTCCGATTATTAGTGCTAGAGCTCTCAAAATCCATGCACCAAAACCAACGGAGCCATCAGAGTTGTAGAAGAAATCTGCAAATGAAATGGCATAAGCCTGAACCTGTGCTTCTAATAACCAATACATTCGAAATATGAGTGTTGTACTTTATTATTTTTGTAGTGTTCATATTAGGTGTTTTTATGCAAAAATAACTGGTGTATTTTCTAAAGTCGTTAACAAAAATCGATTGGTATTATAGTAAAAAATGATTGCTCATATGATGCTTACATAAGGTATCTCAGCAAATTGCACCAATTCATCGGGTGCGAACGCTTTATTATTACTCGCTGGAGCTACTGCAAAAGACTTGACTATATTCAATTATTTTTTGGATAAAAATATTCCTTTCAATACCGAGAATTGTGATGGTAATAATTTATTTTCTACACTGCATGAGGAGTTAATATAAGGGCAATGAATTTTTGGAAACAAAAAGGAGTATCTCGTAAGAAGCTCAATAAAAAAGTAGAAAAAGAGATAATTTCGATTTTCTTTTAGCCCAAGGCACTGCACTCAATTTAAAAGATGCTGAAGGCTATTACATAATGTATCATGTTTTTCAATAGTATGCTGATAGTAAAAAGGCAATCACACAGCATTTTATTGACCAATTGCGTAAGGCTGGACTTAACGGAAATCAGATTTATGTAAAAAACAACACCCTAGCCCATATAGCTATTGAGAAAAACAGTGTTTATTTTGGTATGGAAGAGCATACTATTCGTGGTGTTATGACTTCTCATGGTGACGGTGTATCTCTCTATAGATACAGGTAAAACATGGACGCATCTTAGTTTAGAGAAAACAAAACAGATTTCTAGAATTGTAATGCATCCAACCAATCCGGATATTATTTACTTAGCTGCACAAGGTAAATACGCAATTCCCACAGAAGAAATAGGAGTTTACAAGTCTATTGACGGTGGTAAAACCTGGAATAAGACACTTTATGAAAATGACTTTGCTGGTGCTGCGGAATTATCGATGGATATGAACAATCCTCAAGTATTATATGCTGCACTTTGCATCAAAAAGAATACCTTGGAAAATCATTAGTGGTGGGCCTGGTAGCAGATTATATAAGTTGATCGATGCTGGTGAAACCTAGACAAAGTTAGAAGCAGGTTTACCGAAAGAGTTAAGCAAACTAGCGATTTCAGTTTGTAGGTCAAACAGCAATAAGGTATATGCACTGATTGAAAGTGATGCGGAAAAAGATGAAAGTAGTTTATACGTCTCGAATAACGCTGATAAATCTTAGTCTCAAGTTAGTGGTGATAACAAGGTTAACGCAACGTGTTTGGTATTATACAGAAGTATTTACCGATACACAAAATGAAGATGTGGTATATGATTTAAGTGCTTCTGCACTTCGCTCGAAAGACGGTGGTAGATCTTGGGAAATCACTTCGGGTAACATTATCTTTGTGGTAACTTCAGGTGTCCCGGACGCTTTGTTATACAACTGTGAATTTCATGGTGCGATGACAGGAAGCATTCAAATTTCCAACTAGACCCATAATTCCAGAGTAAAAACACAATAGATCAAAGTGCTTTAGCCAATAATTACGAGCGACCAAAAACAAAGAACCACCTCCACAAAGTATTTTATACATTTAACTGTATAAACCTGTTAAAAGATGGTTCAAGTGCTTACAAGCTCAGTTGCAATTTCTATTTATCTAATCATCAAACTCTTGTCCGCGACCTGGTGTATAAGGCGCACCCAAAGCAATTAACTTTTGTTCTAAGTTCTTTATGTCTGCATTGAAGATACGTTCCATTTTCGTCTTTATAACTGTTATTTGTTCTTTAGCAATGGAATAACTGTCACGATGTGTTTGCGTTGGTGTTGCCGTAGAGTATTTCTGCTCATAGCCTATAGCATTTAATCGACTTGCTGGTGATAATGGTTGGTCGATATCTAAGCGACGTTTCACAGAATCTCCGTACATCAATAATTGAAGTTCTTTTAATTGATCTTCTATAGACTTTACAGTTGCCATCAAGTTTCCAACAGGTTGTTCCGAACGTTTAATCGCTTCCTTAATGTGTCTTAGTTTATTTCTCGACTCTGACATTAATTTTTGAGTAGATCCCATATCAGCTTGTAATGCTGCCAATGCTTTTTGGAAAACTACCTTCTCTGCTCTATTTTCGGCAGGCATTTCCACATTATCTAATGCTTTAACTTCAAAAGAAACTGTATTCCCTAAAGTTTTCGACACACCATCGATCAATAAACTCATTTCTACAGTATACATTCCTGGCGCTACTAATGTCCCTTCATCACGTCCGCTAAACGGATTATAGAATGATGATGTATTCAAGTTTATAGGGTTTTGAGGCGTATATCTTAAATTCCAGTGGAATCGTTGAAAGCCTTTTTTTGCAGGCTTAAATACTTTCTTTACCACTTTGCCGCTCGCATCTTTTATAGAGAATACCAATTCTGGCTTACCTTCTTCTTCCTCTGCTTTTAAGCTATCATAACTTGGATAAGGCGCATCAACTTTATTTTTAGTATGCTTCTTATCTTTCTGCTGACGTTTACTTTTTAATGATTTATAATCTGAATTATAATAATACGTGATTAAGGCTTCTGGACCTAAATTTGAAGCCGTGTAGAAGTTATCTCCTTGGAATGATTTTCCAGATAATCCTAATGGACTGCTTTGCTCCCACATTAAGGCTGTTCTTACAGGATAAATCTTGGCTACTTCTGATGGTATTGCATTTTCTATATTTCGTAATACAGAATAGTCATCCATTACATAAAAACCACGTCCGAAAGTTCCTAATACTAAATCGTTTTCACGTTCTTGTATAGCTATATCTCTTACAGCAATAGTTGGCAGACCATTCTTTAATTGCTTCCAATTTCGTCCTTGATTTGGAGAGAAAAACGCTCCAAATTCTGTTCCGACAAATAATAGATTTTTATCTTTATGATCTTCTTCAATCGCATATACACTGCCACGTTCTGGTAAATTCGACTGGATGGCTTTCCAGCTGGCACCTTTATCTGAAGATTTAAAAACATAAGGCTTAAAGTCGCCATATTTATGATGGTTAAATACCGCATAGATGACATTCTCATTGTGTTTTGATAAGCATACACTATTTACATAAGATTGCTCAGGAGCGCCAGGAACACGTGCAATTTTCATCCAGTTTTGTCCATTATCTTCAGAAATATGAATAAGCCCATCATCTGTACCAGCAGCCAATAAATTCTTATTGATTGGTGATTCAGAGAAGGCCACTATAGTTCCATATTGAGACGTAGAGCCATTTTTGGCGACAGCATCAATACTTACCACTCTATCGTAAACTTTTAGACTATTTCTATCAATTTGCTGCGATAAATCATCGCTAATCACGTTCCAGCTATTCCCGTAGTCATCAGATTGAAACACTTTATTTGCCGAAAAATACAACCTACCAAGCTTGTGTCGACTTACAACTAAAGGTGCATCCCAATTAAATCGGTATGCGTTTTCACCTTTTCTGGCTTTTGGCTTGATTCCAACTGTTTCTCCACTCTTTTTGTCAAATCGAACCAATCCTCCATACTGTGATTGTGCATAGACTATGTTTGGATTATTTGGATCAATTTGTGATTCAAATCCGTCTCCTCCATTGGTAATAAACCACTCAGAATTTCTTATACCGTGATTGGTTAATACTCTTGAAGGTCCACCCAAACTAAAGTTGTCTTGTGTCCCTCCGTAGATATTATAAAACGGGTAGTCATTATCCACAGCTACCTTATAAAATTGTGTTACCGGTAAGTTCTTTTTAAAATCCCAAGTTTTAGCGGCATCAAAAGTCTCATAAATTCCACCGTCACAACCAATAACCCAATGTTTATTGTTGTTTGGATCAATCCACATACAATGATTATCTACGTGTTTAGTATCTTCTCCCACTCGCTTAAAACTCTTACCTCCATTATGTGTAACCGACATCCATGTGTCCATTGAATACACCGTATTCTCGTCTATAGGATCGGCAATTATTTCTTGATAATAGTTTCCACTGGTTACATGAGAACTACGCTTTTCCCAACTTGCACCTCTATTTGTAGAAGCATAAAATCCACCTTTACCATTAGCAGCTTCAACAATTGCATAAATTATTTCTGGATTTGCTGGCGAAATCGCTAAACCTATTCTTCCTAGCTCTTCTCCTGGTAAACCCTTATTGATTTTTGTCCATGTTGCGCCTCCATCTGTACTTTTGTGCATTGCAGATCCTGGACCTCCACCAACGTAGGTAAAGACATGACGACGTCTCTGAAAAGTGGATGCATATAGTATATTTGGATCCCTTGGATCCATAACAATATCATTTACCCCAGTATGCTCATCTACCGCTAAGATAGAATTCCATGTTTCTCCACCATCTACTGTTTTATACAAACCTCTATCGCCTCCCTTACTCCACAACGGACCTATAGCAGCTACATATACAATATTTGAGTTTTCAGGATGTATGAGAATCTTTCCAATATGTTCTGAATTTTTAAGTCCCATATGTTCCCAAGACTTTCCGCCATCTAAAGACTTGTAAATACCATCTCCATATGCTACTGAACGTTGGTTGTTGTTCTCTCCTGTTCCAACCCAAATCACATTGGTATTATTTGGATCCATCGTTACACAACCTATAGAATAGGAACCTTGTGAATCAAATATAGGTTTATAGGTTACTCCGGAATTGACAGTTTTCCAAACACCACCGGATGATGTTGCTACATAATACTCAAATTGATTGTTTGGGTTGAACGCAAAATCGGATATTCTTCCCGAAGTTAATGCTGGTCCCACATTACGCCATTTAAGACCCGAAATATTAATCTTACTTAATGGTGATTTTTCGTCTGTTTCTTTCTTGGATTTTTTCTGAGCTTCACAAACTTGACTCAAACTGAGCAAGAATGCCATTGTGACAAGGAAAGTTCTTTTCATTGGTTATGATTTCGATATTTTATTTTAGAGCTGAAAATACGAAATATTAAACCGAATCAAATCAAGATTTAGAATATTAACAATATTTCATGATTCGATTATGAAAATGATATTTTGACTTAGATCAAAGTTGAGAACCTGAGTACATCATACTTTTAAAGAGTTATCTTAAACTAATTTTTAAGATATGATAGTTTTATTTGGGCAGATCCTTCAAGTTATCAATCAGAGCGAATCAAATCGTTTTACATATATTTATTTGGATGATCCTATTGTAATCGCTCCTTTTCAACCCATCGTATTGTAATTGAATACGAATTTGTCTTTATTGTAACCAAAAGAAACTCTCTTAACTTGTATTTTCCGAAACAAAACATTCCA
>JABSPN010000221.1 GCA_013214425.1 Flavobacteriaceae bacterium
ATTCATTAAAAGATCTTCAGCCCAATAGAAATCTGTATTGTAGATATTGTAAGAGTTTAATGTGTGTTTAAAAGTACTGAAGGCATAGCGCAAACCGACATAAATACTATTTCCCATATTCAGCCAATTATCATAAGCATTATAATCAACTCCCAGTTTGATATAACTACCACTACTTTCAAAGTTTAATTGATCATCATCTGTAAGTCTTTTTTCATTACCAATCTCTCCAGCTATGTAGAATTTTTTACTGAATCTATAGTCTGCAACTAATTCTAAACCAGTGTAATTATTGTCCAGTAAACTTCGGATAGGCTTACTAATATCCACACCAAAACGTATACCGTAACGTTGCTTATAACCAGTTTCTGTGGAATCAGTGGTTTTTTCAGCTTCTTGTGCTAAAATCGAGTGCGTAGCGAAGAAAAGACTAATGAAAAATATGTATATGTGCGTTAGTTTCATTTTCTACAGGATTGTTTATAATTTCAGAATTGATAATCCAATTATCAGTATCAGTAGTCACATTAAAACTCTGAAGGTTAAATATGTTCTTATATCCACATGCTCTTGAAATAAAAAGCTCTTGATTTGTATAAGAAATAATGATGAAATCTTCATTTTGTAGTGGAATATCATCTGTATCATCTGAAGGAGTACCATTATCATCAATAGCTCCATAATCATTTATCAATGTAATGTCAGTAGTTTCTTCTAAAACTCTTAGAGGGATGGCTATAGAATCTGTTGGGGTAGCACTTAGAATTGGAATATTAGGATCTGGCGCATCTATACTTTCAACTTGCAGATTAGGTACTGTTTTAGTCTCAGTTGGATTAGCTGCATCGTAAAATCTAATGATCAAATGTGGTGTGCCAACTGTATCTTCAATGCAAATATCATCCTTTTCGCAAGACATAGTGGTCATGATAATACTCAGTAAAAAAACTATAATTACGATAAGTGGAAATATACGTTTCATTATTAAAACTTTTCTAATAGCACAACCGTTTCTATATGTGCGGTGTGTGGAAATTGATCAACTAAACTTATTTTTTTTATGTGATAACCAGCTTCGGCTAATTGTTCAACATCTCTTGCTTGAGTCGCTGGATTGCAAGATACATAAACCATTCTGTCGGCTGAAAGGTTTATAATTTTTTTAAGTGTTTTCGGTGTGATACCTGCTCTTGCAGGGTCTAAAATTAAGGTTCTAATCTTATGTTGATAGTGTGGATGTTCATTTAAGAATTTTCCAACATCAGCAGCATAAAACTCAACATTATCAATACCGTTTCTCTTTGCATTTAATTTTGCATCTTCAATGGCCGAGGCTACAATATCAACACCAATAATTTTGGTGTTTGTTGTTTTTGAAGCTAAAATTTGACCAATAGTCCCTGTTCCGCAGAACAAATCTAAAACCACAGAGTTATTAACGGCATCTTGATCTTCTAGAGCATAATCAATAACTTTTGAATAGAGTTTTTCTGCAGATTTTGGATTGGTTTGAAAAAAGCTTTTCATGCTAATCTCAAAATTAAGCCCTAATAACTCTTCTATGATTTTATCATCGCCGAATATCAGTTTGATACTTCCTGAAGTAGCAATTGTACGGTCACCAATTTCATTATTAATAGTATGCAGGACTCCAGCAACACGATCAGTAAATAGTGAGTTTAGAAAATCACAAAAAGACTTAAGGTCAAAATCTTGAAGTAGCGCTGAAGTTGTGACCAAATTAAACAGAAGCTTATTGGTTTTATATGATTTGCGAACAACAAGATACCTGAAGAAACCCTCTTTTCTGGGCGCATGCCAAGGTGGTAATCCAGATGCGATACAATACTTTCTTATGTCTTTTAATCGATCTTCAACTTCTTTATCGAAGAGGCCACTATCTTTATCCAAATTTTCAGCACACCACCAGGTTCCTCTTTTTTTAAATCCTAATGTAAATTCATCAACATCAGTGTTTTTTACTCGATCAAAACCTATAGCTGAAAAGCCATATTCCATTTTATTTCTGTAATGGAAGTGATTTGGAGAACTAATAAACTCATCTAAATAGTCGCTGATATTATCGACTTTACCGATTCTTCTAAAAAGTTCTAATGTACTAGTCTTTTTATAATCTTGTTGCTTGTCGATGGGTAAATTAATATAAGGTGCACCTGCAATACTTTGATAAGGCATATCAATTTCATCTGCAGAAGCCTTAATCACTTCTAATAATTTACATTCAGCATATTTCTTACTGGATTTTTTTACCTGAGCCTTTACAGTTTGCCCTGGTAATGTATTGGGAACGAATACAACAAATTCACCATGCTCATTTCGAATTCTTCCAATACCTTTTCCTCCAAATGCATAATCCTCTATATCGATTTCAATAATCTCTCCTCTTTTAACAAATTTATTTCGAGCTCTTGATGGCATGTTCTAATATTAATGATTGCAAATCTATGAAAACTAATAAGACTATATGCATTATTATTTATTCTTGATGTCTTTAAAAATGTCTTAAATCTTACTAAAAGAAACTACAAAATGAAACTTTTTTTAATAATAGACGTCTTTTAGATATAACAGCATTTGTGAAACTGTAAAAATTTCTGATTCAATTTTGTTTAATCGCTATTTGGCTGGTAATAGTGAAGCCTTAGCATTATTAGTAAAAAGATGCTTTAATTCTTTCCAATAAAGCATATTGGTAGGTGCATGATAAAGATCTTGCAAAGAATATAGCACAGCATCCACAGGCCATCATAATCGAAAAAATACACACACTAAATAATCAAGATAAATTTGGTTATTGGGCCTTTCAAATTGTAAAAAGAAAGTCTGTTGATTATATCAAAAAAACTAAAAAGGAGTTGGTTATATGATCAACAAATGAATCTGATTGAAAAGGAAGGCTCTGAAGTTAACAATAATATAGTTTTGCTAGAATAAATAAACAAACTACCAGAAATGCAACTGCTCGTTATTAAGTTGTTTTACACTGAAAGATATTCATTGAAACAAATTGTTAAAATTCTGGATATAGGTGCAGTATCAGTGAAATCAAGACTTTTTAAAACCATAGAAGAATTAAAAAATAGAAATTATGAGAGATACTAGGGGAGAAATAGACAAAATGATTAAGTAAGCTTTGACAGAAGAAGAAAAATTTTTTATTGCGAACATGAAGAACAAGGGCTTTGGGGATAAATGACCAGTGTTTTGAAGGAAAATCAGTTTGGATCTTCATGATTATGAACATTATCCAAGTTATTGTAATTGTTGCATTGTTTTGTTGCATCTGTGAATTTTGAATATTGACATTACAAATTAATTCATTAAGCGGGGTGTAAGCGGGTGAGTCTTTTTAATATTTGGAGTTAAGATTAAACTGTTTGGTAGGATGTAAATGGATAAAAGAACTTTCAAGAGAGATATAAAATGTTTGGTGCTGCAGGTTTCAGCATTGCCGAGCAAGCTATGTTAACATATTTTAGTTTTTCGTTTGATCTATTCAAGGATTATTTAGTATTTTTGCAATCCTCTTAGGGATGATTTCTCTCCCACGCTGAATTTTCGAGATTCTTTCGAAAGGATAAAGGTACAGTAGGAATGGTTATTTTATTAATTTAAATTATTTAAGAAATGGCTATTTTAGAGCAATTAACTTCACAACAAGCAATCGAATTAGAAAACAAGTATGGAGCACACAACTACCATCCTTTACCAGTAGTGTTGAGTAGAGGAGAAGGTGTTCACGTATGGGATGTAGAAGGTAAGAAGTATTATGATTTTTTATCTGCTTATTCAGCTGTTAATCAAGGCCATTGTCATCCAAAAATTGTTGGGGCAATGGTAGATCAAGCTAAAACATTAACCTTAACCTCAAGAGCATTTTATAACGATCTGCTCGGACGTTATGAAAAGTTTGCGACTGAATTCTTCGGATTTGATAAGTTATTACCCATGAATACTGGAGCTGAAGCTGTTGAAACAGCTTTAAAACTTTGTAGAAAGTGGGCTTATGAGAAAAAAGGAATTCCTGAGAATGAGGCGCAAATTATTGTATGTAAGAACAATTTCCACGGAAGAACAACTACCATTATTTCATTTTCTAATGATCCTGTGGCAAGAAAAAACTTCGGGCCTTTTACTAATGGATTCATTAAAATTGAATATGATAATCTTCAAGCTTTAGAAGAAGCTTTAGAAAATAATGATAATGTTGCGGGATTCATGGCAGAACCAATTCAAGGTGAAGCAGGAGTTTATGTGCCATCTGAAGGATATTTAGTTAAAGCAAAAGCTTTGTGTGAAAAGCATAATGTACTATTCATTGCTGATGAAGTTCAAACAGGAATTGCCAGAACTGGTAAATTATTAGCAGTAAATCACGAAGAAGTTCAACCAGATATTCTAATTTTAGGTAAAGCTTTAAGTGGTGGGGCTTATCCGGTATCTGCAGTTTTAGCAAATGATCCAATTATGGAAGTAATCAAGCCTGGTAACCACGGAAGTACTTTTGGGGGAAATCCTGTAGCTGCAGCAGTTGCTATTGCAGCTTTAGAAGTGGTAAGAGATGAAGAATTGGCTGAAAATGCAGAGTTTTTAGGTCAATTATTCAGAAGTGAGTTGAATAAGTATATAGCTGAAAGTAATATCGTAACCCTTGTAAGAGGTAAAGGATTATTAAATGCTATTGTTATCAACGATTCTGAAGAAAGTGAAACTGCATGGAATATATGTTTAGCTTTAAAAGAAAACGGGCTATTAGCTAAACCAACTCACGGAAACATTATTCGTTTTGCACCACCTTTAGTCATGAATGAAGACCAATTATTAGATTGTGTTTATATAATTACTTCAACGTTAAAGGAGTTTGAAAAATAATAATAGTGAATTATAAAATAGAGAAGGAGCTGCAGCATGGAGCTCCTTTTTTTATGCTTTTTCTACAGTAACAACAATACTTTTTGAAGTAGGTGTTTTTGCTGTGTGTGCGTAACTGTTAATTGGGACTAAAACATTAGTTTCAGGAAAATAGGTAGCACAACAATTTTTAGGAATATCATAAGGAACTACTTTGAAGTTATTTGCCACTCTAGTTTCATTTTCATAATGCGATGTAATGTTTACAATATCTTGTCCTTTCAATGAACGCTCATACATATCTTCTCTATTCATAAAAATCACCCTTCTTTCATTAAAAACACCTCTATATCTATCGTTAAGCCCATAGATTGTCGTATTGAATTGATCATGACTTCTTACGGTCATCATCATGAGTTCTCCTGAACTTAATTTCCAATCGGGGAGCATATTAATACTGAAATTCGCTTTCCCTGTTTTGGTTTTAAACTGACGAATCCTAGCACCATTCGGCAAGTAAAACCCTGAGGGATTTTTTAATCGGTTATTATAGTCTTCAAAGCCTGCGACAACCTCTTGAATATCGTCACGAACCAAATTGTAATCATCTACATAATCCAACCATTTCACCTTACTATCCTTGAGAGTTTCATTAGCAATTCCACATACAACGGCAACTTCACTCATTAAGTGCTCTGAACAAGGCTCTAAAATTCCTTTGGTTGAACTCACAATTCCCATTGAGTTCTCTACACTTTGCACTTGTTCTCCGGTTTTTTGAAAATCCCTTTCTGATCTACCTAAGCATGGTAGTATA
>JABSPN010000222.1 GCA_013214425.1 Flavobacteriaceae bacterium
AGCTCCTATAGCTCTTAGCTCTCCCCTGGCTAAGGCAGGTTTTAGAATATTGGCAGCATCCATAGCTCCTTGACCACCACCAGCTCCAACTAAAGTGTGAATTTCATCTATAAATAGAACAATGTCTCCTTCTGAAGAAACAACTTCTTTGATTACAGCCTTTAATCTTTCTTCAAATTCTCCTTTAAACTTAGCGCCAGCTATAAGTGCTCCCATGTCTAAAGAATAGATGATTTTTTCTTTTAAATTTTCAGGAATATCCCCCTGAATGATTCTATGTGCTAAACCTTCAGCAATGGCTGTTTTACCCACACCCGGTTCTCCAACCAGCATCGGATTATTCTTAGTTCTTCTTGATAAAATTTGTAGGATACGTCTAATCTCCTCATCTCTACCAATAACGGGATCTAATTTTCCAGTTTCCGCTAATTCATTCAGATTCTTAGCATATTTACCTAATGCATTATAACTTTCCTCTGCAGATTGAGAAGTGACATTACTACCTTTTCTCAGTTCTTGAATACTATTTTCTAAAGCCTTTTTTGTAATACCTTGGTCTTTTAGTATTTGACTAACTTTATTTTTAGAATCGAAAATGGCGAGGATAAGATGTTCAGTGGAAACAAACTCATCATTCATTTTTTTAGCTGTAATAGAGGCATTATTCAAGCTAGTCAAAGCTTGTCTTGAAAGTTGAATGGAAGCTCCAGTTACTTTTGGATAGCTTTTAATTTGACTCTCTATAAGCTGACTGAGTAATTGAATATTAACATTCAATTTATTGAATATAAATGGAGCAACATTTTCATCAACTTTAAGCAAAGCTGAAAATAAATGTTCATTTTCTATTTGCTGTTGCTCAAGCTCTTGAACTTGAAGTTGAGCTTGTTGAATCACTTCTTGCGATTTTATTGTGAAATTATTAAAATTCATTCATTCAATTTATTTAATTCAATATATTTGGCTTCAAGTATCATTCCATTTTAAAAAACGGTCATTTTGGCGCTATTCATAGAAAAATTTAGACAATTTGACTTTTTTTGTAAGTAATACAATGGACTTTCGTACTAATCTGTATAAATTTGCAACTTTATGAGTTTATTGAATAGAATATTTAAGTCTTCTGATTCAAAAGAGGTGAAGACTTTACCATGGAAAGAGTTAAAATCGATCAGTCAGTTAGATGAGATCGAAAGGGACTCAAAATCTAGAGTTCAAGCTATATTCAAGCATTCTACACGTTGTGGAATTAGTAGTATGGTGATGAAGAGATTCGTAAGTTCGTATGAATTTCAGGAAGAAGATGTTGATCTATACTATTTAGATTTGTTAAACTATAGGGAGGTTTCAAATGAAACAGGATATAAGTTTCAGGTATTGCACCAATCTCCTCAACTATTAATAATAAAAAATGGTGAAACTATTCACCATTCATCGCACCACAACATCGATGCCAATGCTATTCAAGCATTTATTTGATGTATGGTTTTTTCATAATTAGTTAGTTTGAAAGCGACTCTCTCGAGTCGCTTTCATTTTTATAACTATCTTCTGAATTTATTCCGTGTGATAATACTTTTAATCTTCTGTTTGAGATCTTCTCCAGTGTCATAAACCATTTGTTCATTAGTTGGGAACGGAACAGGTCTTAGGGTAATCATATTAATATACGGATCATCTAAAGCTCTTTTATCTCCATTATAAGTAGCGTAATGGTGCTCAAACACAAATTCACTTGAGATCGGGTAGGTATCAATTAATTGATTTGTATTGAAGTTGTGGTAACTTACATTTCCTACTACCTGCGTGGCTTTACTTTGAGTAAATTCCAATACACTACACGTTACGGTCACAAACTTATCAACCTTGATAGCATTCCCTAAACTATCTCTTACTTCATTACCATTTTCGTCAAGTAAGTATTCCCAACCGTCTTTTACTTGTTTTTCTCTGATTACTTGTTTTTCATAAACTCTTTCAGGAGAAATATTAATATCTCTTAATTCAATCTTCATCCCAAAATCATATTGAACTCTTGGTTCTTTTGTATTGTGATATACAGTCCATAAATCATTTAATCCGAAAGTGCCAAAGTTTAATAGATCATCTTGAAGTCTTTGAGGGATAATCTGATTTGTTTCGTTCTTCATTTTTACATAAACAAAATCAGTTCCCTTAACATGAGCTTCTTGCATCAGATCTCTGACATCTTTAAATCCAGGGTTTAATTTGTCTAAATATGCGAAATCATCATAAGCTTTTCTATAATCGATTTTGTTATTTGGTGAAACTAATAAGTTCTTAGCATTATTATAAAGAAAATCTGATAATTGATTTTTAGTATTGATCAAATCACTGTCATAATTCCTGAACGGAAATGAAGCATTTGCACCTTTGTCAATAATATAGAGCGGTAATAAAGGTTTGATTCGTTCCTGTCTTGCATCTAAATCAAGATAGGTGTTATAGATTCTTTCCAGATTAGCAGGATTACCGTCTTTTTTTAAATATTCAATCGTTTCATGATCTCGTCTTTGTGCTTTTCCATAAGCACTTTCCAGCATGATAATTAAAGGTTGTTTTCCTTTTCGATCTTTTTTCGTTCGTAGCTTTCTTATTGCTGTCGTAATTGCCTGATCGTAATTACCTGTAGATAGAGCTTGCTCTGTTCTCTTGGCACTACTACAAGAAGCAATAATAATTGCGCTCAAAATAATTAGAGTAGTTTTTTTCATAAGTTTTTAATTTCAGTTATGGAATAAATTCCAAGAATGATGCCAAAAATTAAAACTCTAGTTTTTGAGGTTTAAAACTGGGATTCTTGAAAAATAAAAAAGCGATAGAAAACTACCGCTTTTTTTGCTATATTTTTTGACATTATTTTTTGAATGTAGGTAAAAGCTTAGTGCTTACTTCGCCAAATCCAATCTTAGTAGTACCGTTATCACAATAACCTGTCATCGTAACGGTATCATAATCATCTATGAATTTTCTTTCGGTACCATCACTCATTTGAATTGGATTTTCACCTCTCCAAGTTAATTCAAGCATAGAACCAAAAGAATCTCTAGTTTTACCAGAAATAGTACCACTTCCCATCATGTCTCCAGAGTTCACCGGACAACCATTAACAGTGTGATGTGCTAATTGTTGTGCCATATTCCAATACATATACTTGAAGTTCGATTTACTCACTGTAGTTGATTCACCACCTTCAGGAGTTATAGCAGCTTCTAATTTAATATCGAAACTCTTTTGCCCTGAATATTGTAAATAAGGTAACTGTGGCTTTAATGGCTTCGGACTATCACACCTGTAAGGCTCTAAAGCATCTAATGTTACAATCCATGGCGAAATTGATGAAGCAAAGTTTTTGGCTAAGAAAGGTCCAAGAGGAACATATTCCCATTTTTGAATATCTCGGGCACTCCAATCGTTAAAAACGACCAGTCCAAAAATATAATCTTCAGCTTCATCTACAGGAATAGGCTCTCCTAAATGGTTAGCATCAGTAGTAATAAAAGCCATTTCAAGTTCGAAGTCAACCAATTTTGAAGGACCAAATACTGGTGCGTCTGCTCCAGCAGGTAAAGTTTGTCCCATAGGCCTGTGCACTGGAATCCCAGAAGGGATGATAGAAGAACTTCTACCGTGATATCCTACAGGAATATGAAGCCAGTTAGGTAATAAGGCATTATTAGGATCTCTAAACATGGTTCCTACATTAGTTGCATGTTCAATACTAGAATAGAAATCGGTGTAGTCTCCGATATATACAGGTAATTGCATTTCCACTTCACTCATTTGGAAAATAATAATTTCCTGATCTTTCTTATTATTCTTTAAAGTATCGTTTTCGGTATCAAAAATCTCGGCAATTCTATTTCTTACAAGTCTCCAGGTTTTCTTCCCATCGGAAATAAAATCGTTTAATGTATCTTGTAGAAATATATCGTCTGTTAATGGAATCCCATCAAAATACCCTAATTGGTGTAGAGCACCTAAGTCAATCGCATAATCACCAATCCTTGTCCCTACAGTAATAATATCATCTTTGGTTAAAAAAACACCAAATGGGATATTCTGTATAGGGAAGTGAGAATCTGGCGAAATATGAAGCCAGGTTTTTCTATTAGGATCATTAGCTGTAATAGGCATAGTTAATATGTTTAATATTTAACAAAATTTGTATCCAAAGATATTATTTTATTGTAATTAAAATACCTGTTTTTACTACTTTTGATTTTTATTTAACGAAATCGTAAAATGCAAAGAGACGAACAAATATTTGAACTTATTCAGGAAGAAAAGCAAAGACAGCTTAATGGTCTTGAATTAATTGCTTCTGAAAACTTTGTTAGTGAACAAGTTATGGAAGCTGCTGGATCTGTATTAACTAATAAATATGCTGAGGGATATCCAGGAAAACGATATTACGGTGGTTGTGAAGTTGTTGATGAAGTTGAGCAAATAGCAATAGACAGAGCCAAAGCTTTATTTGGTGCTGCCTATGTAAATGTTCAGCCCCATTCGGGATCACAAGCTAACACTGCAGTATATCATGCATGCTTAAAGCCTGGTGATACAATACTCGGATTTGATTTGTCTCACGGTGGACATTTAACACATGGATCTCCAGTAAATTTTTCTGGAAGATTATATAATCCAGTTTTTTATGGAGTAGAAGAGGCTACTGGTGAATTGAATTATGATAAAATTCAAGAAATTGCTACAGCAGAACAACCTAAACTGATTATTGCTGGTGCATCTGCATATTCAAGAGATATTGATTTTAAGCGGTTTAGAGAGATTGCTGATAGTGTCAACGCTATGTTATTGGCTGATATTTCTCACCCTTCAGGATTAATTGCTAAAGGTATTCTGAATGATCCATTACCGCACTGTCATATTGTAACGACCACTACTCATAAAACACTGAGAGGACCAAGAGGTGGAATGATTATGATGGGACAAGATTTTGATAATCCATTTGGAATCAAATTAAAGAATGGAAACCTAAGAAAAATGTCTTCTTTATTAGATTCTGCTGTTTTTCCAGGAAATCAAGGAGGTCCCTTAGAGCATATCATAGCAGCGAAAGCAATTGCATTTGGTGAAGCATTATCTGATGGTTTTATGGATTATATACTACAAGTTAGAAAAAATGCAAAAGCACTTGCTCAAGCATTAGTAGATAAAGATTACAAAGTTATTTCTAACGGAACAGATAATCATATGATGTTAATTGACCTTAGAAATAAAAATATTACAGGAAAAGACGCCGAGAAGGCTTTAGTCCAAGCAGAAATTACTGTAAATAAAAACATGGTTCCTTTTGATGATAAGTCCCCTTTTGTAACAAGTGGAATTAGAATTGGTACTGCTGCTGTTACAACTCGCGGTCTTAAGGAAAGCGATATGGGAACTATTGCCGATCTAATTGATGAAGTAATCATGAATTATGAAAACGAGGCAAACTTAGAAGCTGTAGCAGGAAAAGTTAACAAAATGATGAGCCACAGGCCTTTATTTGTTTAAAAACAATAAGTTAAATGTTGTATTTAGCTCTAGTTTTTCATAACTAGAGCTTTTTTTATAATTTTATAACATATAAAAAAAGCATATGAAGAACTTTTACTTTTTATTTCTTGTAGGGACTTTTACT
>JABSPN010000223.1 GCA_013214425.1 Flavobacteriaceae bacterium
CAGTAATCCTCCAGCGTTATACCACCCTAGGGTGCCAGCTGTTGCAGGCGTTGCGGTAAGTGGGCTTGTTGTTGCATCAGCAGTATTAAAAATACCATCGTTTGTTGGGTCAGTGAAATTGATGTTTCCTGATCCTAAAGGAGTTCCACCTCCAAGTCCCGTTTGTAGACCAGCATCCAAACATAAATCGGCTGGCGCTGTAAAGGGTACTGTAGGTAGGTCAAAGACTTCTATCGTGTCACTTACAGGTGTCGCACAGCCATTACTATCAGTGTAGGTTATGGTATGTACACCAACCCCAGCTGCAACTGGATCGAAAGAATAAGTTGTTCCATTACCATCATCGGTCACACCAGGACCAGCATACACGCCACCTGTTGGTGTTGCACCTCCAAGGCCTGTTTGTACACCTGCATCAATACATAGGTCAGCAGGAGCTGTAAAAGTTAAAGTAGTTGCAAATACTTCAATGGTATCACTAGCAGAACTAGAACATCCATCGGTGTCTGTGTAAGTATAGGTGATCGTGTGTATTCCAACTCCGGCAGCAGCAGGATCGAAAGTATAGGTGGTACTATTCCCGTCATCTGTTACACCAGGACCAGAATATACTCCTGAACCGGCTAAAGCACCAACAGTAATCCCTTCTCCAGGATTAGGATTGATCACCGCTCGGTTAATAATAATATCGGTACCATCGTACGATATATTCATATACCCATAGTTGTCAGATAAGGTTCTAAACCCAACATTAAAAGTGCCAGGTGCAAGATCACTTATGATACCCCATCCTGTGGTTCCTGAACTCGCATCAATAACATCTCCATCTACAAACGTTAGTGGTGTTGAAAAATTACCAGATGCATCTACATTAAATAACCCATCAACGGTTGGTGATCCAGAATAATCAGCAACAGCATTTCCAAAACACTGTAATCCTCCAGAGTTAAACCACCCTAGGGTACCTGCTGTTGCGGGTGCTACTGTAAGTGGGCTTGTTGTTGCATCAGCAGTATTAAAAATACCATCGTTTGTAGGATCAGTAAAGTTGATTTCTACCAATGTAGAAGGAGTTCCTCCCCCAAGTCCCGTTTGTAGACCAGCATCCAGACATAAGTCAGCAGGCGCTGTAAAAGAAACTGTAGTTGGACATGATTGCTGAATAGCAAATAGATCAATGTCTGTCCAACCGCCACTAGTTGGAGTCCCAGATACAGTTATAAAACTTCCGTTATTAGGTGCCACGAAAATAAATGAATATGTAGTCCACACATCGGCAACAAGATTAGCAGTGTATATTGATGTGCCAGAAACATTACTAGTTAGCGAACTTCCTATGATTAAGTCATTCATGTTTGTGCTAAATGATGTATTTCCATAAGCTCTAAAATTCATTTCATAACTTTGTCCTGCTATTAATGGTGATGAGAGTTCAATAGCAATAGCATCATTTTCGGAAATACCTAATACGATATCTCCATCTGGAATAGTATCGGCATAACAATTTAGACGTTTGATATCAACCTCTGGAAAGGGATTACCAAATGAAAACACATTTGACATTTTCCCATTGAAATCAGCATTAGAGTTGTTGTAATCACAACCGGTTGAAGTGGTATTTTCAAAACTTCCATTAAAGAAGTTTTGCGCATTTACGTTAATACTATACAAAAGTAGTACTAACACCCACATGTAAATTTGTTTCATAATTTTAGGTTTTGTTTGTTGTTTAAATAAGTGATGAATCAAGGTTCTCGGTTGGTTCATTACTTTGTCACAAAAGTATATTTATTTTATGATTTATTATCAAGTATTTCTACCTGATTCTGTAAATCAATTACGGTAAAACAATAATTTTAGTGAGTATGTGTTGTTTTTTCAGGTTTTTTTTATAGTATTGCATCAAATTATGAAAAGACAATTTTTTAATATCATTTTTGCTGTAATTATTGTGATTATTTCACAACTATAAGGGGTTGGTATTTGAAAATTACATGATAAAATCAGAAGCCTTCCCGAAACGGAAGGCTTTTTTTTATTGCTCCAGTTCGAGTTTTTCTCGAAGCGCAAAGTATCGAGAACAAGCAACGATAAAAACTATTTCTCGATACAATCCCGAAGTTTCGGGATTACTCGAAATGACGTTTGAAAATTAGAAATTTAAATGAATAGAATAACAAACATAATCGTAGTAGTAATTATTGTCATTATTAGCTCACCACCGAGTTGATACAGATAGCTATTGCGTATAAAAAAGCCTGTGTCAACCAAGATACAGGCTTTTTTTATGGGTTTGAAAACGTAATTAAAATTAGGGTAAGCTTTGTAAGACAAAGGTTTAAGGGTTTAAAAAAGGGGATTGACCGCTGTAAAAACAGTAAAAACAAGAATATAAACAACAACAACAGAAAATAATTTTACATCAAATTTAGAAATCATGTATTACAATCAGAAAACAGAAGTTTTTTTAGACGGAGAATGGTTAAAAGCATCAGAAGCAACAACCAATTTATATTCACAAACCCTTCATTACGGAAACGGGGTCTTTGAAGGAATTAGATCTTATAAAACAGAAGATGGTGTCAGAATTTTTAAGGCTAGAGAACATTATGAGCGCTTAAAATATTCAGCAGAAGTAATGCATATCGATTTATCCTATTCAGTAGAAGAATTAGAAACATTGACCTACGAGTTACTTGAGCGAAATAATTTAGAAGATGCCTATATCAGGCCTTTAGTTTATCTGGGTGAGAATATGAGTTTAGAACCCGTTCAGAACACACATGTATTGCTTTGTGCTTGGGAATGGGGGAGATATCTGGGTGATAAACAACTCAGAGTAATGACTTCAAGCTACCAGCGTCCGAATCCAATGGCAACCCATATACAAGCAAAAGTTGTAGGGCATTATACTAACTCAATACTGGCGACAACAGAAGCCAAACAAAAAGGTTTTGATGAGGCTTTACTTTTAGATAGTAATGGCTATGTAGCAGAGGGACCAGGAGCGAATTTCTTTTTTGAAAAAGACGGAGTGTTACATACCTGTCCTTTGGGAAATATCCTTTCAGGTATTACCAGACAAACGATTATTGAATTGGCAGAAGAATTAGGTTTTCCAGTTGTGGAGAAATTTTTTACTCCGGAAGAAGTGTATGAAGCAGATGGCGCATTTTTTACTGGCACAGCTGCTGAAGTAGCCTCCATACAAACTCTCGATAATAAAAAATTCAATTTAGAATGGGAAGACACCATAGGTTATGATTTAGCAAAGGCCTATCAAAATGAAGTGTCTAAACGTCAGTATAAAAACTTTGAACTCGTATAATTATGGAACTTAATAAATTCAGTAAAAGAGTAACTCAAGATAGTTCACAACCCGCAGCACAAGCAATGCTTCATGCCATTGGGCTAACTGTCGATGATTTTAAAAAACCGCTTATTGGAATAGCCAGTACAGGTTATGAAGGAAATCCCTGTAACATGCATCTAAATGATTTGGCAAAGCATGTGAAAGAGGGAACTCAGGAGACAAATACAGTCGGATTAATATTCAACACCATTGGAGTAAGTGATGGGATATCTATGGGAACACCTGGTATGAGGTTTTCGTTACCGTCCAGAGACATCATTGCCGACTCTATGGAAACTGTAGTTGAAGCAATGAGTTATGATGGATTAGTAACTGTAGTAGGCTGTGATAAAAATATGCCAGGAGCTTTGATTGCCATGTTGCGTTTAGACAGACCTTCTATATTAGTGTATGGAGGAACCATAGATTCAGGCTGTCACAATGGGACAAAGTTAGATGTGGTTTCCGCTTTTGAAGCTTGGGGAAGCAAAGTTTCTGGAAGTATAGATGAAGAGGAATATCAAAATGTTATTCAAAAGGCTTGTCCAGGAGCTGGAGCTTGTGGAGGCATGTACACCGCCAACACCATGGCTGCGGCAATAGAAGCTTTAGGAATGTCATTACCGTTTAACGCTTCCAATCCAGCAAAAAGCGGAGCCAAACTTCGGGAATCGAAAGCAGCGGGAAAAGCATTAGAATATTTATTAGAACACGATATCAAACCTTCCGATATAGTAACAGAGAAATCATTAGAAAATGCCATTCGTTTGGTTACTGTTTTAGGAGGGTCGACCAATGCAGTATTACACTTCTTAGCGATAGCAAGAGCTGCGAATATAGAATTTTCATTAGAAGACTTTCAGAGAATAAGTGATGCCACACCCTTTTTAGCCGATTTAAAACCAAGCGGAAAATATTTGATGGAAGATGTGCATCATGTAGGAGGAATTCCAGCGGTGTTAAAATATCTTCTTAAAAAAGGATTGTTACACGGAGATTGTTTAACCGTAACTGGAAAAACACTTGCTGAAAATTTAGAAGAGGTAAATGATCTTTCTGAAGGACAAGATGTGATTAAACCTTTAGAAGATCCAATCAAACCTACAGGTCACCTACGAATGCTATATGGAAACTTAGCAAAAGAAGGATCTGTAGCGAAGATAACAGGAAAAGAAGGGCTCCGATTTACAGGACAAGCCAAAGTATTTAATGGTGAATATGCTGCCAATGATGGAATCAAAAATGGAGAAGTCCAAAAAGGAGATGTAGTAATCATACGTTATGAAGGGCCAAAAGGCGGACCAGGAATGCCAGAAATGCTTAAGCCAACGGCAGCTATAATGGGAGCAGGTTTAGGAAAAGAGGTTGCCTTGATAACTGATGGTAGGTTTTCTGGAGGTACTCATGGTTTTGTTGTTGGGCATATTACTCCTGAAGCTCAGGAAGGAGGTATGTTAGCCTTCGTTGAAAATGGTGATACCATCACGATAGATGCCGAAAAAAATAGCATCGATGTGTTATTGACTTCCGAAGAAATAGAAAAAAGAAGAAGTCATTGGAAGGCTCCAAAATTGAAAGTCAAACGAGGAGCTTTATACAAGTATGCTAAAACCGTGTCGTCTGCTTCAAAAGGCTGTGTGACCGATGAATTTTAAAAGAAGTGAAGTTGAACAGAAAATAAACTCTTTCTCCTAGGAGAGAAGGTTAAGGATGTGGGGAATTTAACACCATCACCTCAATTCTATGTCTCAAGGGAGAGCAGGTAAACTAAAAAATAAAATAATGGAAACACTAGTCATAACAAAACAAGAACAACAGAAAAAAGAAACGATAAAAATATCAGGGTCTGAAGCCGTAGTACGCTGTCTTCTTGCGGAAGGAGTTGATACAGTTTATGGATATCCAGGTGGAGCGATTATGCCAGTATATGATGAATTCTATAAATTTCAGGATCAATTACACCATGTATTAACACGTCATGAGCAAGGAGCTATACATGCAGCGCAAGGATTTGCAAGAGTAACAGGTGAAACAGGCGTCATTTTTGCAACTTCTGGCCCAGGAGCTACCAATTTAGTAACAGGGATTGCAGATGCACAAATAGATTCTACGCCAATGGTGTGTATCACCGGACAAGTACCTTCTCACTTATTGGGAAGTGATGCTTTTCAAGAAACCGATATTGTTGGAATCTCCACACCTGTGACAAAATGGAATCACCAGATTACCAGCGCAGAAGAAATCCCTGAAGGCATGGCGAAGGCATTTTACATCGCCAAAAGTGGAAGACCTGG
>JABSPN010000224.1 GCA_013214425.1 Flavobacteriaceae bacterium
AACTAAAAATGTCCAGAATAAATCTGGACATTTTTTATTTAAAAAAGTTAGTAGCTATAAAAGTTTCTCTAATAAAAGCTTCACAATGCTAAAATTCTTCTGGAGCTAGCTCAATCTCCAAGCCATCTAAAGCCAATGTAATTGGAATCTGACAACCTAATCGAGAATTATCTTGCACATGAAATGCCTCGGCCAACATCGTATCCTCATCATACCCTATTTCTGGCAATTCATGATCTGATAAAATATAACATTGACATGAGGCACACATGGCCATACCGCCGCAGGTACCTTCTACTGGAAGTTCATAAGCCTTACATAATTCCATTAAATTCATGGCCATATCTGTAGGCGCTGTTAACTCGTGTACCACTCCCATTCTGTCTTTTATGCTAACTTTTATATCCGACATAAGCTTCTAAAATTCTTTGATGCTTTTTACCACCTCTTTTTTAGCTTCTTTTTTACTTCCATCAAATCCCTCTACTCCGCCGACTGTAGTATATTTCATAACAAATTTCTTACCAGGATTAATACGTTGGTAAGCACTTTGACACATAAGCGTTGCTTCATGAAATCCACAAAGAATTAACTTTAATTTACCAGGATACGTGTTCACATCCCCAATGGCATAAATTCCTTCTCTGTTAGTCTGATAATCTAACGCATTGTTGACTTTAATTGCATTTTTCTCGATTTCAAGGCCCCAATCTGCAATCGGTCCTAACTTTGGCAATAATCCGAATAAAGGAATAAAATTATCTGTCTCTTGTTGAAATTCTCCTTCTGTTTTATGCTTAATCGTTACGTATTCTACTTTTCCTTCTCCTTGAATCCCAACAATCTCAGCTTCTGTGATTAAGTTAATCTTTCCTAGCTTAGATAACTCGGCAACTTTTTCTACGGAATCCAGTGCCCCTCTAAATTCATTTCTTCTGTGTACCAAAGTTACTTCTGAAGCTACATCGGCAAGGAAAATAGACCAATCTAATGCTGAATCTCCGCCTCCTGCAATCACTACACGTTGATCTCTATAGATTTCTGGATCACGAATGATATAGGCCACACCGTTATCTTCGTACTCGGCAATATTACTGATGGGGGGTTTACGTGGTTCGAAAGAACCTAAACCTCCAGCAATAGCAACAACTGGCGCCTGGTGTTTTGTACCTCTATTGGTAGTCACAATAAAAGTCCCATCTTCTTGCTCTTCAATAGTATCTGCTCTTTCTCCTAAAGTAAATCCAGGTTCAAAAGGTTTGATTTGCTCCATTAAATTATCGACTAAATCTCCTGCTAAAACTTCTGGGAAAGCTGGAATATCATAGATCGGTTTTTTGGGATATATTTCAGAACATTGACCTCCTGGTTGAGGCAATGCATCAATTAAATGACATTTTAATTTTAATAACCCTGCTTCAAAAACAGTGAATAAACCTGTTGGTCCTGCTCCTATTATAAGTATGTCTGTTTTAATCATTTGTTCTAATTGTTGTGCAAAAATCTGAAATTTTCTGCTATTCTGAAATTAATGTTTGTGTTATCTTGTTTAAGGTGCTCACTTTATGCTCAAAATTTCCTTTTATTTTATCTCTATATCGATTTAAATTTGAAACCAAATCTGAAATATTTTCAGGAATAATTCCTTCTAAAAACTGTCGTAAACGCTTGGCTGTTGTAGGAGATTTTCCATTGGTAGAAATGGCTATTTTCACCTGCCCTTTGGTGACAATTCCACCTAAATAAAAATCACACAACTCAGGCGTATCAGCTATGTTTACCAAAATTTGTCGCTGCTTTGCATCTCTGTAAATTTCTTTATTCACTTCTGGATCATTAGTCGCACCTATCACCAAATCTTTCTTGTGCATTAAATTTTCTCCATAAGGTCTGTAAACCAAAGGAACTTTATGTTGTTCGGCCAAGACTTTTATCTCATCACAAAAACTTGTCGCAAATACTGCTACCTGCGCATTTGGACTTGACTTCAACATAAAATGTAATTTTTCATGAGCTACTTGTCCGCCACCTACTAAGAGTACATTCAATTGGTGTACTTTTAGGAATACTGGGTATAATTCGTTTTGATTCATAAAAACTTTCTTTTTAGTCTATTTATTTTGAATAAGCCTTTGTAAGATTATATATGGATTTTGTATTACAAAACGCCTCTTTGAGTTTGTGGCTTTCTTTAACGACCTCTCCTATAACAATAATAGCAGGAGATGATAGTTCTTTTTCTTTCACCACAGACTCTATCGTATCTACTGTTCCGATTCCTAATTTTTCATTTGCTGTTGTTCCATTTTGAATAATGGCTACTGGCGTATCGTGTTTGCCTTCAATTCTGAATAAGTTCAGGATTTTAGACAATTTACTCATCCCCATTAATATCACAACCGTTGCTGATGATTTAGCCGCCAAAGCGATGTCTTCTGACAATTTCCTCTCGGCCGTTGTTCCTGTTATCACCCAAAAACTTTGTGCTACTTTTCTTCTGGTTAAAGATATCCCCTGGTAGGCTGGTACAGCAATTGAAGATGATATTCCTGGAATGACTTCAGTGGTAATTCCGAAGCTTTCTGTATATGCTATTTCTTCACTTCCCCTTCCGAAGATAAAAGGGTCACCTCCCTTGAGTCGCACAACATTTCCGAAGAGAAACGCATGTTTAACAATCAGTTCGTTAATCTCATCCTGAGTATATTTTTGAAAGCCTTTGCGCTTCCCAACAAATATTTTTTCTGAATTCTTAGGAACATAATTCAATAATTCTCTATTCACCAGTGCGTCATATAAGACAACTTTGGCTTCTGCCAAGGCTTTAGCTCCTTTGATGGTCAATAAATCTGGATCCCCTGGACCAGCTCCAACTAAGGTCAATTTTGGTTCAATTTTTCTGGTTTGCATCACTCAATTCTTTTTGTCTGAACTGTTCTATTTTTCTATGAAAATCAAGACTTACATCTATATATTTTTGGGCAAAAACTGCATTGGATTCATTCATTTTAATCGCATAGATTAATGATGAGAAATCTTGATCCAAATTGATTTTTCCTGATTGTACAAACTCCTCATCAAACTGATTGATTATACTAGCATGTGTATTAGTTTTCTTGCTTTCTGAAATCAATAACGCTTTAGCTGATTGAACTAATGACGCATACGTATGATAAATACTATCTGACCATCTTTCGTCTTGAAATGCCTCAAGAGCATAAGTCATTTTTTCTTCTGCTTCAAACAATAAAGTTTGCACTAAATCTATCACAACACCGGCACATTCTCCTACGCCAACTGCTTTGATGTATTGTTCTGAATTCCCCCAATCGATCAAGTCGGTTGCTGTTAGGTTATCTGTTTGTGATAATGGTTTCAACAATTCATAGAAATAAGGTTCTCCTTTTTCCTCATAATATTTCCAAAAAGGAATTGCATTTGCCTTATCTTTATAATCATCAAGTAATGCTCGTAAAGCTTCTGGACCTCTTTTACTAGGCACTTTAATCACTTTATCTGCGAAACGTCCTTTTCCATCACCTAAAACTACTCCACCCAACAATACTTGTAAAGCAGGCGCAACTAGTTTCTCTGGAGTTCGTATAGACATCCCTTGAAATCCGATGGAAGCCATGTTATGCTGCCCACAAGCATTCATACACCCACTAATTTTAATGGTTAGTTCTTTGTTTTTAATATATTCTGGGTATTCATTTAGAATAATGTTTTCTAATTCTGAGGCAATTCCGGTACTACTCGCTATTCCCAAATTACAAGTGTCGGTTCCAGGGCAGGCTGTTATATCTGAAAATCTGTTATATCCTTCTTGGGTAAATCCAATTTCTTTAAGTACGGTATAAAAAAGTGGTAATAGCGCTTCTTTAACATGTCGAATAAGCATATTTTGACGCAAAGTAAAACGCAATTCGTTCCCACCATAATCTCTAATTAATCTTGCTAGTTGTCTCGCTTTTTCAGAAGAAAAGTCTCCTAATTTCACTTTGATTCCAATGGCAAAAAAGCCTTCCTGCTTTTGAGCTATCACATTGGTTTGTTTCCAATTTTCATAGGTGACTTTATCGGTTATTGTTGGTTCTTCAATTTCGATTCCAGGAATTGTTATCTCTTTTTCAAATTCATGAGTTTCAATATCAACTACTTGATTTGACAAAGCTTTTTGTTCTTCTTCTATTAAATTAACAAAGGACTCAAAACCAATTTCTTTAATTAAAAATTTCATCCTTGCTTTAAGACGTTTAGTTCGCTCCCCGTATCTGTCAAAAATTCTCAGCACTCCTTCGGTTACTGGAATAATTCTATTTGCTGGAAGGAATTCATATAAGACATCAGCATGTCTGGGTTGTGATCCCAGTCCGCCGCCAAGTAACACTTTAAACCCTCTTTTCCCATTTTCGATTTTAGGAATAAACCCTAAATCATGTAGATAACTTAATGCTGTATCAGCATCTGTTGCAGAAAATGAAATCTTAAATTTTCTCCCCATTTCCTGGCATATTGGATTCCGAAGAAAAAACTGAAACATGGCATGCGCATACGGACTAACATCAAACAGTTCATCTGGATCAATACCTGCTGTTTCACTAGCCGTAATATTTCTAACTGTGTTTCCGCAAGCTTCTCTCAGAGTAATGGCATCTCTTTCAAGTGCTGCCCACAACTCCGGAGTACGATCAAGACTTACATAATGTATTTGAATGTCCTGTCTGGTAGTGATGTGTAGTTTTCCAGTTGAATATTCGTCTGATACATCGGCTATTTTCAATAACTGTTCTCCTGTCACTTTTCCGTAAGGTAATTTAATTCGTATCATTTGAACACCTTCTTGACGTTGTCCGTAGACTCCTCTGGCTAGACGAAGACTTCGAAAACGTTCTTCATCTACCTTTCCTTCTTTAAAGGCTTGTATTTTTCTTTCCAGTTCTATGATGTCTTTTTCTACAACTGGATTTTCTATTTCGGTTCTAAAGCTTTGCATGATTTTAGTTTCTTTAATTGTTATTTTTTGATAAAAAAAGTCCTTTTGAAAACTCAAAAGGACTAATTAAACTTGACGTTAAAGTGTATCAAATTTTCCTTTTGAATCGTGTTTTTTCTTGCATACAACAAGTCATCATATGTTGGGTCATTTTACTGGTTTTCATTTTATTTAGTTTATAAATCCTACTCCTGAAGTGGCATTTGTTTGTGGGTTAATCAGGATAAAAGATCCGTTTGATTTACTTTCTTTATAACTATCATAAAACAGTGACTTACTGAAAAATCGGTAGCAATAACGTGTTCTATTTGCTCAATTTTTGACAAAATTTGATTGGTGTTATGCTGAACAATAAACTTAGCTCCCTCTTTTAATTCTGAAGTATCCATCCAGCATACTTTAGCCGAAATCTCATTGCCTTCTCTAGGGATTTCTGAAGACTTCACAATTAAATCTCCTCTGGTTACATTAAGCTCATCTTCTAAAGATAGTATCACTGAATTATTCTGCTGAATGGTCTCAAGTTGCTGATCAAAAAAGTGTAATCCTGATATTGTTGATATTCTACGCGAAGGCAATACAGTAACCTCATCACCAACGCTTAGTTGACCGCCAAATAATTTTCC
>JABSPN010000225.1 GCA_013214425.1 Flavobacteriaceae bacterium
AATATCTAAGTCATAATATAAAAACTCGATTAATTGTTTTTTTATTTCAATTTCATATAGGTCTTTTAACTGATTTACATGTTTATCAAATTTAGTTGAGTATTTATATAATTTTCCAGAAGCAAAAAGCAAGGCTTTTAATACGTCAATTAAGGTATTGCTCTTTATGAGTTTTCGAAATTCTTCATCAATGTATTTTAAAAAAGAGCTATTTTGATTTTGAGAAAAATCAAAATTTGCAATTGAATAAATCCCTTGAATTATTTTCTTAGTATTTGGGTTTTTAATAAGTTGCTTAGTTTTTTTAATTGCTAAATCATTGTCAATTTTAAATAATCCAGATATTATATAATTCAATGCGTTTTGAAATTCTGGAGATTCGTTGTTATAAAATCGGAGGTAAACTTCTTTAGCAAAAGGAACATCTTTAGAACACCTGTCACTAATGTTTTGATAGTATCGATGAGTACTTTGATTTTCTTTTTTTACTCGCTCAATTAATACAGAATTTATTTCAATAATTGTTTCAATTTCAATGTTTTTAAGGTCTTGGCAAAATTGATTGTATTGAAACCAAAAAACTTCAATGTTGTTTCCAGAATAAATATCATTTATAAATTGATTTCTATTGTAATTCATCGGCTAGTTATTAAAAAATCAACTTTTGTATTTAATAAATATAATAAAAAGGCATTTAAAAAAAACCATTTAAGTGTTAAGTTATTCCAGAAACCTTGTTTAAGTTCTTGAATACCATTCACAAGTGTTTTTGATTTATTGTATGGAGGTTATTTCTTATATTTGAAACGAACTAGCGTACACATTATCGTATACGATTTTAAGCGGAAAATGGCATAAAAGGGATGTTTTTCGGGTTGTTTTAGAACTCATAACCCGAAGGTCACTGGTTCGAGTCCAGTTCCCGCTACAAAGAAGCTCCTTGAGAAATCAAGGGGCTTTTGTTTTGGAATAAATTGAATACTTGCACTAAAATTTATGGAGAAATAAAATGTTATTGCGAAGCCTTTTAAACATATCTAAAACAAGATTTATGAACTTTTGGATAGATTTTGCTTTGTAAGATTGGTTGATTGGATAATAATCATTAAATTCAAAACGGATTAGAAATTACTTTGAGTGAAGCTATACAATACTGCCAAAGAATTTCTTGACTATAAAGCAGGACCATACTATCCAAACAGCATCAATAATAAAAGATATTTTCTGAACAAAGGGTAAGTAGTACCTTCCTACATCTGATACAAAACTCAAAAATACAATGAAGCTTGATGTAAAGCCTATATAGGCTATTAACGTATATTTCTTGTTTTTCAAGGATCTCAATTCTAAGAAAAACGGAATCATAGCCATAGTACCGAAAATTGCAGTAATGATGACCATAGTGTCATGATAACTCGTGTACAAGAATATGAAAGCAGTAATAGATAGTACTCCACAGTATTTTATGAGGCTTGTGTTTGTATTCCTTTTTGTAAATATTCCTGGAACAATAATAAAGAAGCAGATCATAGTAATACTCAAGATAATATGAGCAGATACAGCCAACGGTCGTGCATTGTTTAATGCACCATTTGGGGTATACGCATCCATTGCATCACAAACTAAATTATGAGTAAAGCTATAGCTGGTAGCATCTGGATAATTAAATGATCCACCTGGATAAAAAGTTATGGCATAACTGTAGACCAGTACATATATAATAAGTCCAACAATGGGGGTGTATTGAAAGAAAGTAGCTTTTGAGGGATTCATGTGATGCCTATTATTACATATTTAGGTTGTAAGATAAGTTTGTAACAAAAACAAAATACCAAAAACAGAACCAATGATAAAACCCATTATAACTTCATTTTTGGTATGGCGTTTTAATGAAATTCTTGACCATCCTACCATAATCGTGAATAGCAAAAGTAATACAAAGGCCAAATTACTTATAAGGAATAAGCAAACAGCCATATAGGTATTGATTAGGACATGTAATGATACTTTGATAAAGTGATTGGTAATGAAGGCGGTAAACATCATGAATGAACCTATCAATAATCCAATTATGAACACACTAAGCTCGTTCATGAGATACATGATGAGAACCGAGGCAAAAAGCATAGACAACATGAAAAGATATAACGAACCCCGTTGCTTACGATCAGAAACATCAAAGTTGCTGTAGGTTCCGTTTTTTGTTTTTACAAAAAGCCAAATAAGTGTCGGAACAATATTAACAAATATGAAAATGTAAAAACTACTGATGTCTAACTTCAGCAATTTGAAGCTTATGATTAATAGTGTAAGTAGCGATGTGGTTAGTAAAGGATGGCTAATAACCGAGATGGTTACAGCCATTTTCCTTTTTAAATCTGGTAACATCCTTACCATATTGTTTATTTATATTGTATATTTGATAAACAAAACTATAAAATATTTTGTAACAATTACGACTCTATTTCATTTTTAGTGATGTTTAAGTCCAAAAAATTCCTTTATTGACGAATCCTCAACAGATTCATTGAGGAAACAGAAAGACCCAAGTTAAAAAATATTATGAAAGCGACATCATTTTTATTACCATTAATCCTATCCTTTATTGTATTTACTTCCTGTAAAGAGAACAACAATATAAAATCTCTTGAATCAGATTCAGATGCTCCTGAAAAAAAGACCATTGTTATGGTAAAATTAAAGAATTCACCAGCATATGAAGACGCAGCTTTAATGTTAGGCATTCCTGATATAATTCAGCTGGATGAACCAGGATCAATAGATTTTAATTTTGGAATTGAAAATTTCGATCTCGGAAAACAAACTGAGAGTGCCAATGCTAAAATTTTAGCAAATTCAGGAAAAGGTCAGCATATTCATTTTATTTTAAACAATCAGCCATATTCTGCACACTATACAAATACATTTCAAAAGGACATTAAAGAAGAAGGAGTTTATCATTTGGTTGCTTTTTTAAGTCGTTCTTATCATGAATCAGTAAAAAATGATAACTCCATTGTGGTTAGAAAGGTGGAAGTAGGAAAGAATCTACAACAAGAGTCGGATTTAGATATGAATGCTCCAACTTTGATTTACAGTAGACCTAAAGGGAAATACGTGGGTTCTGATGCAAATAACATATTACTAGACTTTTTTGTGCTCAATACAAAATTATCAAAGACAGATTCAAAAGTTAGAGCGACCATCAATGAAGAAGTGTTTATGATTACAGATTGGGTTCCTCATGTTTTACAAAACTTACCAATGGGAGAGGTTACAATTAAATTGGAATTATTAGACAATCATGATAAGCTAATACCCGGTCCATTTAATAGTGTTACAAGAACGATTATATTGGAAGAGTAAATGATTTGTCAATAGCATTAATTTTCTTTAAGATGTGTTACTCTTAGATTTTTTTGATCACAGGATAAATATCTATTCCATTTAATGGCTCAAACCCCCAGAAATTTTAATATATAGCTTTTTCTTTAGTTTTTGATCTTCAAACAATACATGTATTGCATTTTTTATAGGATTAAAATAATAGTTTGAAGTTTATCAAAATTTAAATGACTCCAGACAACTTATTAGTTGTTTTTAGATATCAAACTAATTATAAAAATATGAGGAAGAGTAAAACTGAAAATAAGCGCCAAAAATATCATTGGTCTTTCTTGCAGAATTATCTTAGTTTTTTCAAGAATAATTAATGCCCCAGCAAAAGAAATGATCCAGAAGATGAAAGAGCTTTTTAAATATTGGATAAATCCTTTTGTCGATATTTTACCTTCCAGATAAATTATTTGGTCTTTAATAGATGGGATAGCATGCCAAATAATGAAATAAATAGCAAATGAGAATAGTAATGTTGTGTTTAAAAAAATTATGGTAAGGACAAACACTATGATTAACTCCTTGAATAAATTGATTTCAATCCAACCTATTTTTTGAAAAATAGCCCAGATTAATGTTGTCCCAATGATACTGCACAAGAAAATAATCTGAATGATTAACCGCCAGTCGTAAAATCCTATAGATGCAGTTAATATCTCTACTACAAATTCAGAGTGACTTTTAAAAATCAAAGAGAATATCAATAACCCATAGAAAACATAAACTAACCAAACAAAATTTGATTTAACTTTTACCATCTTAGATAAATGTTGCTCTCCAAAATGAAAACTGCTAATAATAATAAATGTTAGGAATGAAATTATTGGTAATTGTAGGGCGATAAAAAAGGAAAATACGATTACAGACAGATAGAATATCAAGATTGTGATATTACGCTTTGTTAAATTTATTTTTTTTTGAATGAGGTTTAGGTCATTTGCACCATGAAGAATACCAAAAGTTAACGTTAAACAAAGGCCGATTGTATCTTCTAAATCACTACCTGATTGAGTAATAATCCATAGGAGAAAAAATGAAGTGATGATTTGTAATTGATTGAAGTACAATAGTTTTTTTTGTTTATTAAGTTAAAATTACACTTTTTTTTCTTAAAGAACTGTTTTTTTGTTCAATAAATTTGTATTTTAGTTAAACAAAATAATTAAACACTAAAATTATGAATACATTATTTAATGCAATTTCACTTGTTCCAAAAATGGCTCAAGATGATTATGTCGGATTTACGTTTTTCGTTGGGTGTATGGCCATGATGGCTGCATCAGTATTTTTCTTTTTATCAATGAATTCTTTTGATCGAAAGTGGAGAACATCAATATTAGTCTCCGGATTAATAACCTTTATTGCAGCAGTGCACTATTGGTATATGAGAGATTATTGGGCAATGAATGCTGAATCTCCTACCTTCTTTAGATACGTAGATTGGATTCTCACTGTTCCGCTGATGTGTGTGGAATTTTATTTAATATTAAAGGTAGCAGGTGCAAAAAAAGCACTTATGTGGAAAATGATTCTAGCATCTGTAATCATGCTTGTTACTGGATATTTTGGAGAATCTGTTTACAGAGATCAAGCTCAAATATGGGGATTACTATCAGGAATAGCTTATTTCTATATTGTTTATGAAATCTGGCTAGGTAGTGCGAAAAAATTGGCTATGCAAGCCGGAGGATCTGTACTCAAAGCGCACAAGACATTATGTTGGTTTGTACTTGTTGGATGGTCAATTTATCCTTTAGGATACATGGCTGGAACTCCTGGCTGGTATGATGGTTTAAACGGTGTGTTATCAATGGATGTGATTTATAATATTGGTGATGCCATAAACAAAATTGGATTCGGACTTGTGATATATTCACTAGCAGTTCAATCAACATTAAAAGAAGCGAAGTAGCTTTCGTTTTCGATATAACGAGTAGGGTGAATTACACCATTTTTTGTTACTAAAAGTTCTTTGATTTTTCAAGGAACTTTTTTTGTAACATCAAATGAAACGCTTTGCAATACGTAAAGTTAAATAAATAGCTAATTGCAAATTAATTTGAACTTCTTTGATTAAGTTACCCCACTATAACAAACAAACGTAGTGTCCTAAACTTTTCCTAGTTTTTTTAAGAAAATTGTTCATTAGATAGCTCCTCAATAAGTTGCTGTAGCATTACCATACCTTTTTGTAGTTGCTCTTTAGCGATAAACTCATTAGCTC
>JABSPN010000226.1 GCA_013214425.1 Flavobacteriaceae bacterium
GTATTCGGTTTTTGCTCATCTGATGGCTCTATAGTATCTTGTGCTTTAACTGGAACCTCTACCTTTTGTTCCTTATTTTTAACACAAGAAATAAAGAATATTAATATAAAAAGATAAATGTACTTCATTATTTTATTTATAAATTTCACCATTATACTTTAATACTTTTTCTATTTGATTTAGCTTTTTTTCTATTGGATTACAGTCTCCATTTTCATCTTCATTAAAAGTTCTTTCAGCACTTATACTATTAACTTTAATATCGTAATAACCATTAGTATTTTTATGTATTCCTGATAGCTTATTCTTCATTATTTTAAAATTAGCACCACAAGTATTTTTGCTTACGTTAACTTCTCCTAAACTCTAATAGATAGTATAGGTGTCTAGTACTTTTTTCAACCTGTCATCTTCTTTCATAAACAGTGACAAGTTTTCTTCTACATACGGACTGGACTGTGAGCTATTTCTAAACCTTACAATAACTCCGAATGCTGTTTTTGTTTCGTTTAATTTATGTGTAGTAGTATCAACTTTAACTTCATCTATAAATAAAGCATCAGAAACCCATCCATTTTCAATAGAATTTTCAGAAAAATAGTTATTAATCTTTCCAGTAATTGAATTGACTATTACAATATGACTCGTATAACGCTCTCTATCTTGGTCATCTATGCTCTCTTCTTCTGCAAAAACCAAAATGGTTTCATTTAAATAATCTTGTGGAGATTGTATATTATATAGATGAATTTCAGATTGATTAAGTTGCAATTCTGCTAAGACCTTATTTACCATAAGCTCTTGTGATAGTATGACCTTTTGCCGATTAACCAAAGGGCCACAAGAAATAATCATCAACAATAGTAAAGTATTTAGTATCCTCATTTCTTTTTAAATCAAATCAATTGCTTTTTCTAATAAATAATGTAGTACGACAATAAAGACTGAAATCACCAACAATACGCTAAACCGAATTAGCATTGAGTTTTTCTTATTTACCAACTTTTTTCTAAGGTAAAAAACATCTAAAAGTACGAATAGAAAAGCTATCACTAGCCCAATAATTGATCCAACAAAAAATATACCGTGACCATAAAAAACAAATAATAAGAAATCTATTCCTTCAGTAGATAATTCATACGGTTTTATAATAAATGTTAAATAAGAAATTGCTATGAATATCGATAAAATAGACCATAATATATACTTTGTTATCTGTTTAACCTTTTTCAATCTAAAAAATATCATTACAATATTTAATCCTCCCAATATGGTTTTAAAACGTTTTCAAAATATTTTTCTAATTCTTTTAACCCTAAATTAGATGAAAGCCAATACACTATCAAATACAATTCGTATTGAAATAGCTCGTCTAATTCGTATGAATTGTTTTTTATGGTTTCCATAAAGTTTTCCATTTTTTTATCCTCGTCTTTATAATCATGAAAATACTCTAAATCAAAATAATGTTGCGCTAAAATTAAATCTTGAATGAATGGCTTTTGTTGATTTAATTGATTCAAATATGAATTATACTCATCTTCTGAACCACCCCATTTTGGTGATATAAAAGAGAAGAAATTGAAATGAAGTTCTATATTATCTGAATAGATTCTAGCTGCATTCGTAAACAACTCATGAACGCTTTGCCTGTCTACATCAAGAGATTTATAAATTTTTAATAATGATGACACACAATTAGGATAGAAAGAGGTTGAGTCATAATCTATTGTTACTAATAAATCTCTAGCTTCTCCTAAATATTTTTTAAAAGCAACTTGTTTTTGATTAGAAACCGTATCTATTGAACCTCTACCTCTAATTTCCCAAGCTTTATGAATAAGCTGGTATGATTTTATGATTTTAGGTAAGGTATTATTAGACTCTCTAACCATCCATTGATCACTTATAACCGGTTCACCATATTGACCTAAACTTTTAAGAGCAAAAGTACGATAGCTTTCATTCATTCCCTTTAGCGATTGCTCCACATTATTAAATTGTTTGTTATTAAAATAAAATATAAGCTCTTTAAGCTTTGGATTATTTAAATGGCTAGACATTGTAAACTTATACTTTCCTATTCTATTTATTAGATTATCTATTGGACTAAAAATTCCGTATTTGTCTAAAACATACAAAATTCCAAACCCCAATAAAATCCATTTAATAATTGGGTATTGGCCAAAAAATTCCATCATAATTTAAGGGTATTTATGATTAACTACTGATCTAATATCTTTATATTTCAAAAAACAAGACCTAAAAAAAGCTTACAAATAGTGACTTTGTGACGAAATCATTTAAAATAGTGATGAAATAAAACCCTATAAACTAATTCCTAAATAAGTAGAAGTTTAAATTGTTATTTTTGTTAAAAAATAATTTGAGCAGCTTTATTTTACATATCATTTTTGGACTATTATTTAGTTTTCATAGCCTATGTCATGCACAATCCTACATCTATAAGAATTTCGGTGTAGATGAAGGATTACCGAGTTCTCAGGTGTATGATATTTATCAAGACAAATATGGGTACATATGGCTGGCTACCGATAAAGGTATTGCTCGCTATAATGGATATGAGTTTGAAAACTTTACAACAAAAGAAGGATTACCTGGAAATACTGTTCTTGATTTTTATCCCCAAAAAAATGGTGATGTGTGGTGTTATGACCTCCATAGTCAAAGTCTATTTTACTTTAATGAAGATTTTAATGGATTCAAACTGTACCAATACAATTCGTTATTAAAAGGAAACTTAAATGATAATTTCATCTTGAAAAGTCTAGTCATAGACGCCGAAAATACTTTACATATTGGAGGTTATAGAATCAATGGAATAATTAGTATCAACCATGAAGGAAAGGTTTCTTACGCTTATCAAAAACAAATAAAAAAAATTATAACTTATGAAAAAGTAGGCGTTAAACTAGGGCTTAACACAAAAAATAATTCATTTTTCTCATCATATGATGATTTTTTTCATGATGATGATGATGTCATTATACTAAAGCATGAAAACAATCCTTTTGCCAGAATGGATGTGAGAAAAATTAACGATACATCTTATGTTTTTATTGATTCCAAAATTGGTCTTGTTTTCAACAAAAAAACAATAAGACCTACTCAATTTTCGAAAAACCCTATTGGTATTAAACGTGTAACCGACAGTACTTACTTTGTTGGCTGTTATGGAGATGGTGCATACATACAACACCTTAACGGTAAAACCTTAGCTTCTTTTTTACCCAAAAAATCGGTCAGTAATTTTTTAATTGATCAAGAAGGAGGGTATTGGTTTACCACATTATATAATGGAGTGTTTTATATAAAAAACCCTGCTATACAGACGTATTCAAAAGATTTAATTTCATCGTTGGTTAAAGATGATAAAAACCAACTTTATTTAGCCTTTAACAACAGTGATATTGCCCAATTAAAAAATATGAAGCTTGAATTCTTACATAAAGGGCAAAATAACGATCCTGGAAAAGTTGAGTTCGATCCATTAAATAAAGTCGTTTATGGCCTATCAGACTATTATAAAATAATTAACCTGAATAGTAAAAAAGCTGTAACGGTACCGGCGAATAACCTCCCAGAACAAATGGGACACCCATTATTTTCATCCTCGTCTAGTGATTTCACTTATCTCGATAAATCTCAAAACATCAATAGCGTAAAAAAAGAAAGAACCCTTGATGTTGCTTTTTTCAATGATATGATACTCGTTGCAGACTCGAAGGGATTAATGCAGTATGAAAACAACAGTTTTAAACTATTTGATTCGCACAAACTTCTTCGAAACAGAATAGACGATATTGATGTCCATAAGAACGCATTATACTTGGCTACACAAGGCAATGGTGTAGTTGTTTATGGCGACTCTATTTTTAACATCTCAAAAGAAAATGGATTGACTAATGATGTCATAAAAGAAATTCATGTAGAAAATGATTCAACCTTGTGGGCTTGTACCCATACTGGGGTAAATAGAATTCGTTTTATAACGGATTATGACTATGAAATCACAACTATTACCAAAGATGATGGTTTGTTGAGTAACGACATTAATGACCTTGAAATTATAAATGATACGGTATGGGTTGCTACAAGAAAGGGGCTTTGTTTTTTCAACAAATCCCTTTTAAATCAAAATAAAAATCAAAGTATTCAGTCGCTCCTACTAAAGGAAGTTTTGGTAAATAATGAAGTCGCTTTAAATGAAAAGTTAAAGTTAGCCTATGACCAAAATAATATTGAATTTAAACTGCAAGCAATATCGCTTAAAAATCCAAAAAAAATAAATTATAAATATCGTTTAAAAGAAATCGATACCAATTGGTCTGTTTCCTCTAATAGAAAAATTAGTTTCCCTTCTTTATCGCCTGGGAATTATACCTTTGAAGCCAAAGCCGAAATTCAGGATATTGCCAATTCGCATACTACACATTTTAATTTTACGATTAATCCACCATTCTGGAGAAGTTGGTGGTTTTTAATTTCATGCTTATTATTTGCTTTAGGGTTAATCTATTTATTTTTTAGAATTAGAGTTTTTACCTATAATCAAGATGTTACAAGAGAATTAATTAGACTAATCATTAAACGCCTAAAAAGAGATGAGAAGTATTTGGATATTAGGATGAATGGCGAAGACCTTAAAGTTCCTACTTCCGATATCCTCTATGTTAAATCTTCTGGAAATTACCTGGATATTATTACTGCAGCTAAAACCTATACCATTCGTTGCAAAATAGGTGACTTCATTGCTACTACGCCTGATACTTTGGAATATTTAAGAGTACACCGATCATATATTGTAAGAATTGATAAAATAACAAGCAAATCTAAAAAAACTGTTCGTATTAAAGACGAAGTAATTCCCGTTGGCGAAACCTACCTAAAGGAATTGGATAAAATTCAGTTCTAATTAAGCTTATACTATACATACCAAAAAGACTCCATTATACCGTTACATGCTGTTTGGTTTTTTTGCATTTTTTTAATTAAATTTTTTCATCACTATTTTAAGGGGTGTTCATCACAAACCTAATATTTATAACACTTAAAACGTCTGCTATTAAATACTTTTGATTTCATAATTAACAATTAAAAGCATTACTCAAATAACCATTTTTGTTAATTACAAACGATTAAATGATGAAACGAACATTAACCTTAAAAAAATAATATGAAACACTCTTTTACATTCAGGAAAGCTTTATCTGTGATAACAATTACAATACTGTTTAGTTGTGCAAATGACGATGACACTAATCAAGCTAATGTTATCAGTCTAGAAGACTTAACAGCAGTCATCGACGAAAACCCTACCAATGGACAAGTAATTGGGAATGTTGTGGCGACTCAAACTATTGGAGGGGCAACTCTGGATTATACCATAGATTCTCAAAGTCCATCTGGGGCTTTGGCTATCAATTCAAGTACAGGAGAAATGACTGTAGCTGATAATACACTATTCGATTTTGAAACTAACCAAATAATTACTGCAACTGTCTCTTTAGCTGGAGGAACAAATACCGCTAACGTTACTATTAATTTAAATAATCTTCCAGATTTATTGGTAAACTATACGGAAACAATTAGACCAGAT